>NZ_JBICUN010000001.1:0-252948 GCF_043198195.1 Micromonospora sp. NPDC048868 | reverse complement strand
GCGGGTGTGGTGTGTGGGGGGGGGGGGCGGGGGGGGGGGGGGGGCGCGGGGGGCGGGGGGGCGCGGGGCGCCCGGGGGGGGGCCGGGGGCCCCCGTCGGGTGGTCCAGGCGGGAACTACAGGCCGAGCTCGGCCTCGAAGTTGCCCGACTCCAGCCGCTCCTTGACCGCGACCAGGAAGCGGGCGGCGTCCGCGCCGTCGATCAGCCGGTGGTCGTACGACAGGGCCAGGTAGACCATCGACCGGACGGCGATGACCTCGCCCAGCTCCGGGTCGTTGACGACGACCGGACGCTTGACCACGGCACCCGTGCCGAGCATCGCCGACTGCGGCGACGGCACGATCGGGGTGTCGAAGAGGGCGCCCCGGCTGCCGGTGTTGGTCAGCGTGAAGGTCGCCCCGGCGATCTCGTCCGGGCTGATCTTGTTGGTCCGGGTGCGCTCGGCCAGGTCGGCGATCCGCTTGGCGATGCCACCCAGGTTCAGGTCGCCCGCGCCATGGATCACCGGCACCATCAGGCCCCGCTCGGTGTCCACGGCGATGCCGAGGTTCTCCGAGTCCGGGTAGGTGATCGTGCCGGCGTCGAGGTCCATGCTGGCGTTCACGATCGGGTACGCCTGCAGCGCCTCGACCGCCGCGAGGGCGAAGAACGGCAGGAACGACAGCTTGACGCCGTGCCGCTGCTGGAACGACTCCTTGGCCTGCGCCCGCAGCTTGGCGACCTTGGTGACGTCCACCTCGACCACGGTGGTCAGCTGCGCCATCTCGTGCAGCGACTGCTGCATCCGCTTGGCGATCGTCGCGCGGATCCGGGGGAGCTTCTCGGTGCTGCCGCGCTTGGCGCTCGGCTGCGGCTTGGCGGCCGGCTTGGCCGGGGCAGCCGCGGCGGGCTGCTGCGCCGGAGCCGGCGCGGCCTTGGCGGCCTTCGCCTTCTCCGCCGCCTCCAGCACGTCCTGCTTGCGGATCCGGCCGCCGACGCCGGTGCCGTTGACCGAGGAGAGGTCGACGCCGTGCTCGCTGGCCAGCTTGCGCACCAGCGGGGTCACGTAGCCGGCGGCCTCCTCGCCGCCCTGGGCGGGCGCCGACGGGCGCTGCTGGGCCGGGGCCGACGGCACGGCCTTCTGCTCGGCCTGTGCGGGCTGCGCCGAGGTCTCGGCCTCCGCCGACGGCTCGTTGTACGACATGCCCGGGGTCGGCTCCTCGGCCTTGGGCTCCGGCTTGGCCTCGGCCTTCGGCTCCGGCTTCGGCTTCGGCTCGGGCTTGGCCTCCGCCTTGGGCTCGGGCTTCGGCTCCGGCTTCGCCTCGGCCGGGGCGGCGCCGGCGGCACCGATCACGGCCAGGTCGGCGCCGACCGCGGCGGTCTCGTCCTCGGGAACCTTGATCTCCAGGACCGTGCCGGCCACCGGCGACGGGATCTCGGTGTCGACCTTGTCGGTGGAGACCTCGAGCAGGGGCTCGTCGACCTCGACGGTGTCGCCGACCTGCTTGAGCCAGCGGGTGACGGTGCCCTCGGTGACGCTCTCGCCCAGCGCCGGCATCTTGACCGGGGTGCCCTCGCCCGACGGCGCCGGCGCGGCCTGCGCCTGGGTCTCCGGCTCCTCGACGGCCGGCTGCTCCGCCTCGGCCTGCGGCTCCTCGGCGGCCTCGGCAGCCTCCTCGGCCGGCTCCTCCTGCTGCGGGGCGGTCTCGCCGCCGCCGGTGGACTCGCCCTCGCCCGCGATCACGGCCAGCTCGCTGCCGACCTCGGCGGTCTCGTCCTCGCCGACCACGATCCGGCTCAGCACGCCCGCCGCCGGGGACGGGATCTCGGTGTCGACCTTGTCGGTCGACACCTCGAGCAGGGGCTCGTCGACCTCGACGGTGTCGCCCTCCTGCTTGAGCCAGCGCGTGACGGTGCCCTCGGTGACGCTCTCACCGAGCCGGGGCATGGTGACCGATACCGGCATCTTCAAAGACTCCTTCATTCCCCTGGTGGGATCATCGCCCGTCGCCGGACGCCGCGGTTGTCGTGATCAGGCGTGTGCGTGCAGCGGCTTGCCGGCGAGCGCCAGGTGCGCCTCGCCCAGGGCCTCGTTCTGCGTCGGGTGGGCGTGCACGAGCTGCGCCACCTCGGCCGGGTACGCCTCCCAGTTGTAGATGAGCTGCGCCTCGCCGACCATCTCACCGACCCGGGCGCCGACCATGTGCACGCCGACGACGGGGCCGTCCTCCACCCGGACGAGCTTGACGAAGCCGGCCGTCTTGAGGATCTGGCTCTTGCCGTTGCCGCCCAGGTTGTAGTTGTAGGTCTTGACCTTGTCGGCGCCGTACTGCTCCTTGGCCTTCGCCTCGGTCAGGCCGACCGACGCCAGCTCCGGGTCGGAGTAGGTGACGCGGGGGATGCCGACCTCGTCGATGACGGCCGGGTTCTGCCCGGCGATCTCCTCGGCGACGAAGATGCCCTGCTGGAAGCCCCGGTGGGCGAGCTGGAGGCCGGGCACGATGTCGCCGACGGCGTAGACGTTCGGCACGCTGGTGCGCAGCCGCTCGTCGGTCAGCACGTAGCCGCGGTCCATCTTGACGCCCTGCTCCTCGTAGCCGAGGTCGGCGGTGTTCGGGCCGCGGCCGACGGCGACCAGCAGCAGCTCGGCCTCGACAGTGTCACCGCCGGCGATGGTGACCTTGACGCCCTTGTCGGTCTTCTCGACCTTCTCGAACGGCTTGCCGACCTTGAAGTTGATCTTCCGCTTGCGGAACGCCCGCTCCAGCGCCTTCGAGGACTCCTCGTCCTCGGCCGCGACCAGCCGGGGGAGCGCCTCGACGATCGTGACGTCCACGCCGAAGGACTTCCACACGCTGGCGAACTCGACGCCGATCACGCCACCGCCGAGCACGATCGCCGAGGCCGGGACCCGGTCGAGGGTGAGCGCGTGGTCGCTGGTGATGACCCGCTCGCCGTCGACCTCCAGGCCGGGCAGGCTCTTCGCGTACGAACCGGAGGCCAGCACGATGTTGCGGCCGGTGTAGCGCTTGCCGTCGACCTCGACGACGTTCTTGCCGACCAGCTTGCCGTGGCCCTCGACGATGGTGATCGACTTGTTGCCCTTGAGCATGCCCTGCAGGCCCTTGTAGAGCCGGGAGATCACGCCGTCCTTGTAGGCGTTGACCCCCGCCATGTCGATGCCGACCAGCTCGGCCTTCACGCCGAACTGCTCCGACTCGCGGGTCTGGTCGGCGATCTCGGCCGCGTGCAGCAGCGCCTTGGTCGGAATGCAACCGTTGTGCAGGCAGGTGCCGCCGAGCTTGCCCTTCTCGACCAGCGCGACCTTCAGGCCCAGCTGGACGGCGCGCAGGGCGGTCGCGTAGCCGCCGCTGCCACCTCCGAGGATGACGATGTCGAAGGTTGCGTCGTTCGGCTCGCTCACGTCCAACTCCCAGGTCGCGTCACTGCTTCGGGGGTCACGGCGGGGCAACACGGGCACACCCCACCTCGGTCATCTTGTCACCACCGCCCGCCGCCCGCGTAGTGAGGTGCCCAACGACACGTCCGTGACACGTACGCTTGGCACTGACTTCGATGACGGACTGAGGGGGAGACGCTCGGTGGGACTGTTCCGGCGACGCAAGAAGACGCGGGCGGTCAGCCTCGACCGGGCCGCCGACCGCGCCGATCTGGAGCACCTCGAGGGCTTCGTCCGCAGCCGGCGTGGGGTCGAGGCCTACATCGAGCCGCGGACCACCGTCACCGAGACCACGGTCATGCTGATCGCCGACGACGGGGAGTGGACCCGCCGTCGCATCGACGGTCCCGACGGCGCCCGCCGCTTCGCGTACCGGATGGGCATCCCGGTCTACGACGTGCGGCTGATGGGCTACCCGCAGCGGATGCGCGACTACAACGAGCGCCGCAAGCGCCGCCCCGAGCTGTATTGAGTCGGCGCCCGGCCGGGTGGGAACGCAAGGAGGGCCCCTCGCCGAGCGAGGGGCCCTCCTTCGCGTACGTCAGCCGTTGGCGGCGACGTCCTCCACCAGCTGGACGAGCGTGCGGACCGGTACGCCCGTGCCGCCCTTGGTCCAGTAGCCGGTCGCCTCGCCCGAGTGGTAGCTCGGGCCCGCGATGTCGATGTGCGCCCAGTCGACGTCGGCGCTGACGAACTCCCGCAGGAACACCCCGCCCTGGAGCATGTGCCCCGCCCGGTCCATGCCGGCGTTGACCTGCGAGATGTCGGCGACGTCGGAGTCCATGCCCTTGCGCACGTCGTCCGGCAGCGGCATCGGCCACGCCGGCTCGCCGACCGCGTCGCCGGCGGTGCGGACCCGCTCGCACAGCTCGGGGCTGCCCATCACGCCGGCGATCCGCTTGCCCAGCGCGACGACCTGCCCGCCCGTGAGGGTGGAGGTCTCGAAGAGGTAGTCGCAGCCGTCCTCGCAGGCCCGCGCCATCGCGTCGGCCAGGATCATCCGGCCCTCGGCGTCGGTGTTGAGCACCTCCACCTTCTTGCCGTTGTACATGCTGATCACGTCACCCGGCCGGTACGACCGCCCGGACGGCATGTTCTCCGCCATCGGCAGGTAGGCCGTCACGGCCACCGACGGCTTGAGCGCGGCGACCGCCAGCATGGTGGCGGCCACCGCGGCGGCGCCTCCCATGTCGGACTTCATCTCCCACATGCCCTGCGCCGGCTTGATCGAGATGCCGCCGGTGTCGAAGGTGATGCCCTTCCCGACGAGCGCCACCCGCTTGCCGTTGCCGCCGCCGGTCGGGGTGTAGGTCAGCTTCACCAGCCGCGGCGGGGCCTCCGAGCCCTGCCCGACGGCGATGATGCCGCCGTAGCCGCCGGCGGCCAGGGCCGCCTCGTCGAGCACCTCGACCGTCAGGCCGGCCTCCCGGGCGGAGTCCGCCACCGAGTCGGCGAAGGACGGCGGGCGCAGCTCGTTCGGGGCGGTGTTGACCCAGTCCCGGCTGCGCCGGACCGCGCCGCACACCACCTGGGCGCGGGCGATCTCGGCCTGGGCTCCGGCGTCACCGGCGTCCGGCACGGCGACCAGCACCTCGGCCACCGGCTCCCGCCGGGACGGCTGCGGCCGGGTCTTGTAGCCGGCGAAGCGGTAGCCGCCGAGCAGCGCGCCCTCCGCCACCGCACGCAGCGCCGCAGGCGCGTCGGCGTCGTCCGGCAGCGGCAGCGCGAGCGCCACCCGCGGCGCGCCCGCGAGCGCCCGTACGGCCCCGCCGGCGGCCCGGCGCAGGGTCTCCGGGGCCGGGGCGGCGCCGGTCGGCTCCGGGCCGAGCCCGACGGCGGCGACCACCGGGGCGGTCACGGTGCCCAGCGTGGCCAGCTTGATCACCTCGCCGGGGGCGCCGGTCGCGCCGAGCAGGGCCAGCGTCTCGGTCAGCTTGCCGTCGAAGGCGGCGGCGATGCTCTCCGCGCCGCTGGCCAGCAGCAGGGTTCCGGCCAGGCCGGTGGTGGCGTCCTGCTCGCCGGTCTGGCTGTGCAGGCCGATCACGATCGCGTCGACGGCGAGCTCGGCGGGGTCGGTGTCGACCAGGCTCAGGGTGGTGCTGGGCGATGTCACTGAAGCTACTCCGGGCGGGCCGGGCCGGTCGCGTCGTCGCGTACCGGCGATGGAGGTCTCCGGCGGAACGTACCCGTCGGAGGTCGGGGCTGTCCCGTCGACGGCTCCGACGGGTCCCGCCGATGCTAACCAGCCGCCCAGCTCCCGGTAAGTTCCCACCCATGACCGACGTGACCTCCGACGCCGCCGCGACCCGGCTGCGCCGTTCCCCGCTGCACGAGCGGCACACCGCTCGCGGCGCCAAGTTCGCCCCGTTCGGTGGCTGGGAGATGCCGCTGGAGTACGCCGGGGGCGGGGTGCTGAAGGAACACACCTCGGTGCGGACCGGGGTGGGCGTGTTCGACGTCTCCCACCTGGGCAAGGCGCGGGTCACCGGGCCGGGCGCGGCGGAGTTCGTCAACGCCTGCCTCAGCAACGACCTGGGCCGGATCGGGCCGGGCCGGGCGCAGTACACCCTCTGCTGCGACGACGCCACCGGCGGCGTGGTGGACGACATCATCGCCTACCTGCACGCCGACGACCACGTCTTCCTCATCCCGAACGCCGCGAACACCGCCGAGGTGGTGCGCCGGCTGCGCGCCGCCGCCCCGGCGTCGGTCACGGTCACCGACGAGCACGAGGCGTACGCCGTCCTCGCCGTGCAGGGCCCGCGCTCGGCCGAGCTGCTCGACGCGCTCGGCCTGCCGACCGGGCACGACTACATGAGCTTCTCCACCGCGACGCTCGACGGGGTGGAGCTGACCGTGTGCCGCACCGGCTACACCGGGGAGCTGGGCTACGAGCTGGTGGTGCCGGCGGCCGACGCGGTCGCGGTCTGGGACGCGCTCTTCGCGGCCGATCCCGAGCTGCGCGCCTGCGGGCTGGCCGCCCGGGACACCCTGCGCACCGAGATGGGCTACCCGCTGCACGGTCAGGACCTGTCGCCGGAGATCACCCCGGTGCAGGGCCGCTCCGGCTGGGCGGTCGGCTGGGACAAGCCGGCCTTCTGGGGCCGCGACGCGCTGCTCGCGGAGAAGGCCGCCGGCCCCAGGCGTACGCTGCGCGGCCTGGAGGCGGTCGACCGGGCGATCCCGCGCCCCGGCATGACGGTGCACGTCGGCGACGCGGAGGTCGGCACGATCACCAGCGGCACGTTCTCGCCGACGAAGAAGCAGGGTGTCGCCCTCGCCCTCCTCGACACCACCGCGAAGCTGACCGACGGCGACCTGGTGGAGGTCGACATCCGCGGCCGCCGCGCCCAGATGCGCGTCACCCGCCCCCCGTTCGTAACCCCCTCGGTGCGCTGACCCTGCGGGAGGGCAGGGGCAGGGGGTCAGAGTGGGGGGTGGGGGCGTTCGCCGGCGTCCAGGACGGCCTGGGTCCAGCCGCCCTCGATGACGCCGGTGCCGTCGAGGACGGCCCAGTCGACGACGTGGGTGGCCTCCACGACGACCGGGGAGCCGATGCGCACGGTCGGGTCGGTGTTGGCGTCGCAGGCGCTGGCGGCCACGATCCGCTCCGGGGTGTCCCACGAGGTCACCCCGGCCCAGACGAGCTCCGGGCCGTCGTCGCCGGGCAGGCCGTACTTGACCACGAGCTGCGTCTCCGGCGGGAGCTGGCCGGCGAGGAACCGGGCCCGGATGTCGCCCAGCCCGGCCCGGGCGGTGGCGACCGCCCTGCTCATCGCGTCGCCCGCCCGGGCGTAGCGCACGTCCGGCTGGATGCCGGCGAAGAGGGTGGCGCAGGCGGCGGCGTAGTAGCGGCCGTCCGGCCCCGGGTGCCCGGCGGGCGGGCGCAGGCTGAGGAACGAGTCGGCGTCGGGGTCGGTGGCCGGGTCCAGCTCCAGGCGCAGCAGCACCGGCGCCGTCGCGCCGTGCTGTTCCGGATTGCCGTACGCCACCGCGATGTCGTGCCCGGTCACCGTGGCCAGCACCGGCAGCTGCACGAACGCCGGCACCTCCTCCCCGGAGAGCCCGTCGGTCCAGTCCCGCAGCAGCCGCCGGGCGGCCCCGGTCATCACCGCGCCCCAGGCCCGGGTCAGGTGGTCCGGCACGCCCTGGGTCTGCAACTCCAGCAGCCCGAAGCGGCGTAGCCCCTTCGTGGTGAACCAGAGCCCCTCGGCGTCGGAGGAGTAGGGCACCAGCACCCAGTCGACCAGCCGGATCCGCCCCTGGTCGTCGGGGAGTGAGCGCAGCGCCGTCGCCGGGTCGAGGAACTGGAGGCCGAACACGTCCACCACGTCGCCGTCGACGGACTCGGCGACGGCGGCGGCCACCGCCCGGGCCGCCCACTCGTGGGCCGGCGGCCAGCCGGGCCGGTACTCGGCCTGCACCACGACCAGGTGGCTCGCGGCGGCCAGCCGGGCCAGCTGCGCCTCGGTGGCGCCGAACGCGGTGAGCAGGTCCGGCGGCAGCTCGGGAAACTCGGCGATCGGCCGGGTGTCGACGCTCATCAGCGGGCTGTCGAGCATGTGCCGCGCCAGCCCGTGCACCGGCTCCGCCAGCCGGCCGGTGAGCCGCGCCACCGCCGTCTTCGCGCTCACCTTCGGCAGCCCCGTCATGGGCACCAGGTAGGTCGCGCTCAGCGACTCCGGAACCGGTACGGGCAGGAAGTCGTCCGTGATGAGCATGTCGTCCCCCGGTTGGCCGCGCCGGTGCTGTCGTGGGAGAACGCTACCCGGCGCGGTGCGCCCTGTTCAGCCGGACAGCACCACTCCCAGGTAGACCAGCGTGGTGACCACCTCCACGGTCGCGCCGAGCACGTCGCCGGTGACGCCGCCGAGCCGGCGTACCACGTGTCGCAGCAGCCCCACCGCGACGGCGAGGGCGGCGGCGACGGCGAGCGGCCCCTGCCACGGGCGGCCCGGCACGGCCGCGAGCGCCGGCAGCGCGACGGCGACCGCCCCGGCGGCCAGGGCGACCGGCCCGACGGCGCCCGCGACCAGCGCGCCGAGCCCCTCCGGGCGGGCCGCCGGCACCCCGCGCCGGCAGGCCACCGCCACCCCGAACCGGCCCGCGGCCGTCGCCGTGACCACCGCCGCGAGCGCCGCCGGCCAGGACCGTCCCGCCAGCTCCGCGAGGGCCGCCGCCTGCACCAGGAGTACGACCACCAGCGCGGCCACCCCGAACGGGCCCACGTCCGGCTTCTTCATGATCTCCAGCGCGGCGTCCCCGCGCCGGTACGACCCCAGCGCGTCCACGGTGTCGGCCAGCCCGTCCAGGTGCAGCCCCCGGGTGAGCAGCGCCCCGGCGCCGACGGTCACCGCCGCCGCCACCAGCGGGGGCGCGAGCGCACCGGGGAGCAGCAGGACGCCGGCGAGGACGACGCCGAGCAGCGCGCCGACCGCCGGGGCGAGCGCCATCGCCGTGCCCGCCACCGACCGGTCGACGCGGCCGGCGCGTACCGGCAGGGTGGTGAAGGTGGTCAGCGCCAGCCGCGCCCCGTCGGCGAGCCGCGACTCAGCCGGCACGCCGGCCGGACGGGTCCACCGCTTCCGTGTCCGTCCCGGCGCCGCCGGGCTCGCGGAGGTCGGCCTCGGTGCTGGTCGGTCCGGGTCCGGTGGGCTCAGGTTCGCGGAAGTCGGGTTCGGTGCTGGTCGGCCCGGGTCCGGCCGGCTCGGGTTCGCGGAAGTCGGGCTCGTCGGTGGCCGGCTCGTCGTTCTCGCCGTCGCCGAGCGACGGGTGGGCCGGCAGCGCGGCGGCCAGCGCCAGCACCGAGCGCAGCAGCGGCAGCGCGGCCAGCGCGTTCGCGCCCTCGCCCAGGTCGAGCCGCAAATCGAGCAGGGGGGTCAGGCCGAGCACGTCGGCACCGAGTTGCACGGCGGGGTGCCCGCCGTGGTCGGCCAGCAGGCACCAGTGCCGGGCCTGCCCGGCCAGGTCGCGGGTGACCATGGCGGCGGCCACCCCGACCGGACCGTCGAGCATCACCGGCAGCCGGCGGGCGGTGGCGCCGAGCAGCACGCCGGTGGCCACGGCGACGTCCCCGCCGCCCAGTTCGGCCAGCACGTCCTTGGCGCTGCGCGGCGAGTTCCGGGTGCGGTGCAGCGCGTCCCGTACCGCCGCGCACCGCCGCATCCAGGCCGCGTCGTCGATCTCGCCCGAGTCGGTGACCACCCGCCTGAGCACCGCCGGCGCCTCAGCGCCCGCCGTCGCCACCAGCACCGCCGCCGCGGCGGCCTCGGTGCCGGCGCCGCACGCCCCGAGCACCAGCAGTCGTACGCCCGCGTCGGCGGCCTCCTCGGCGAGCCGCCAGCCGTAGCGCAGGGCGACCTCGACCTGCTCGCCGGTCAGCGTGGGCTCGGTCTCCATCGGCGCGGACGCCGGGACCTCCACCACCTGGAGCTCGGCGCCGCTCTCGGCGGCCAGCCGGGCCAGCGCCCCCTGCCCGGCGCGGGCCTGCCGGGCCCGGCGCGCCGACTCGCCCTCCACGGTGCCGGCGGCGGCGTCGCCGAGGTGGTCGCCGTGCAGCAGCAGCACCCGCACCCGGCCCCACGGGGCCGGAGTGACGGTGCCCTGGGTGGCGGCGGCGAACCCGACCGCCCGCTCCAGCACGCCCAGCCCCGACCCGGGCACGTCCAGGGTGGCGAGCCGCTCGATCGCCTGCGGGCCGGCGTACTCGTCGGGCATGGGCAGTTCCATGCCGGGCTGGATGACCAGGCCCGTGGCGACCATCGGCAGCGCCATGGTCGGGGCGGCCCAGGCGGTGCCGGTCGGCTCGGCGCCGGGCACCGCGTCCGGGGCGGCCGGCGGCGTGGGGGTGAACACGTCCGGGGAGGGCTCCGACGCGGCCACCGACCCGCCCGCGCCGCCGGGAGAGCCCGGGGCGCCAGTCTGCGCCCGGCCGGCCTGTGCAGGGCCGGCCTGCGCGGACCCGGGCTGTGCGGGGCCGGCCTGCGCGGGGCCGGACTGTGCGGGGCCGGACTGTGTGGGGCCGGCCTGTGCGGGCACGGTGGCCGGGTGCGGGGCGCCCGGCTTGAGCCAGGCGGCCTGGCCGGCGACCACGAGGACGACCGCGTCGCAGGCGTCGGCGACCGCCCGGTTGGCCGCGCCCAGCGCGTCGGTGAAGGCCCGCCCGAGCGGGGTGGTGGGCACCAGGGAGAGCCCGACCTCGGGGCTGACCAGCACCAGCCGGGCCGCGCAGGAGCGCACCGCCGCCGCCAGCTCGGCGATGGTGGCGGTGTCGTCCGCCGGCTGGTGCGCCGGGTCGAGCAGCACGGTCACCCAGCCGCCGAGGTCGTCGACGAGCAGCGTCTCGTTGGGCCCGGCGGAGGCGAGCACGTCCGCGAGGCGGCGCGGGTCGGCCGCGGTCTCCTCGGTGGTCCAGGTCTCCGGCCGGCGCTCGCGGTGCGCCGCCAGCCGGGCCGCCCACTCCGCGTCGTCGGCGGGCGCGTCGGCGGCCGTGGCCACGTAGCGGACCGTCGGCGCGTCGGCGACCAGGGACTCGGCGAACTCGGACTTTCCGGACCGGATGCCGCCAAGCACCAGGACCGTGTTCCACCCGTCAACGGACATGCCCGTACTTTAGAGCCAGCGCCCGGGTGCGGCCCCCCTGAGGTGCGGGGTACGACCGGCCCGGACCCCGCGGCGGCCGGCCGGTCACCGTCGCGGGCAGGGGCATTTTCGAGGCGGCGTTCAGTCGCAGTGCTCGAAACCGCTGCCGTAGCTGGCCCCGCCGGTGGACCCGCCCCACTTCACGCACACCCCGGCGGCCCTGGCCCGCACCGGCCCCGCGTAGTACGAGAACGACCCGCTGTCGGTGCTGCGGGCCCGGCCCCGCACCTCCAGCCACGCCGAGGCGGCCGTCGCCGTGCCCACCGCTGTCTCCTTCATCGTGACCACGCAGTTGTTGCCGCTGCCGGCGTCGTAGAGCAGGTAGACCCTGCCCTTCCGGCTGCCCGAGACGGTCAGCGGGGCCGAGTCGATCACCCTGTATCCGCTGCCGCACGCCTCGATCGGCGTGTACGGGTTCGGCTTCGCCGGCTGGCCGGTCGTCGTTCCGGGGCCGGGTCCGCCGGGAGCGGTCGCGGTCGGCTCGCCGCTGCCCGCCGTCGGGACCGGGGAGCGCCCGGGCGGCGACGCCGACGGACTGCGGGACGCCGACGACGTCGTCGCGCGGGTGGCACCCGGCGTGGGCTCGACGCGCAGCCGGCCCGTACCGTCGTCGGCCGCCGCGCCGGACGGGCCCGCCGCCGTCTCGCCGGTCAGCGCCGCCGGGACGTCTCCGCCGGCCGGGCCGTCGTCGGGGGCCAGGGCGAGCGCGGCCACCCCGACCAGCACCACGAGCCCGGTGGCCGCCGAGCCGAGCAGCGCGGCCCGGCGCCGCCGTGCCGGCTGCGGCACGACCGGGTCCTCCCGGGTGGGCGGGACCGGTCCCCGGGCGTCGCTTCCCGTCGCCGGTCCCGGGTGCGGGCGGGCGGCGACGGGTGGCAGCGGCGCCCACGGATCCGGCGGGGCGACCGGCCCGGCGGGGGCCGGCGCAACGGCGTCACCGGCCGCCGGGGTGCCGCCCTGGTCCGGTCGCGCGGCGGAGGGCGCCGCCGAGGTCGGGCCGGCGACGGCCCACGGCGGGCGGGCGGACGTCGGCACCACGGCCAGGGTCGCGTCGCGGGCCTCGGCCGCGGCGTCGGCCATCGCCGCCGCGTCGCCGAACCGGTCGCCGGGGCGCTTCGCCATCGCCCGCCGCACCAGCGCGGCCACCGCCGCCGGGATGTCGGGCGGCAGCGGCGGCGGCTCCTCCTGGAGGTGCCGCAACGCCACCTGGAGCGGGTTGTCCCCGTCGAACGGCGGTTGGCCGGTCAGGCAGAAGTACGCCACCGCGCCGAGCGCGTAGACGTCCGTCGCCGGGGAGACCGGCTGGTTCGCGGCCTGCTCGGGCGACATGTACGAGGCGGTACCGAGCATCACGTTGGCGGCGGTGATGCCCGCCGTGGTGCCGGAGCGGGCGATGCCGAAGTCGACGAGCACCACCCGGCCGTCGCCCTTCACCAGCAGGTTGCCCGGCTTGACGTCCCGGTGCACGATGCCGGCGAGGTGGGCGGTGTGCAGCGCCTCGGCGGCCTGCGCCACCACCGACATGGTCGACGCCGGGTCGAGCGATCCCGCCCGCCGCAGCCAGGAGCTCAGCGGCTGGCCGTCGACGTACTCCATCACCAGGTAGTCGACCCGGCTGCCGTCGTCGAGGACGGACCGGCCGACGTCGTGCACGGCGACCACGCCCGGGTGGCGCAGCGCCGCCAGCATCCGCGCCTCCGCCCGGAACCGGGCCGTGAAATCGGGATCCGCGCTCAGCGCCGGCAGCAGCGCCTTCACCGCCACCGTGCGTTCCAGCATCAGGTCGGTGCACCGCCAGACCGCGCCCATGCCGCCGATCGCCACGCGGTCGTCCAGCCGGTACCGGTCGCTGAGCACCACTCCCCGAGTAAGCACCGCGACACCGTACCGGCCCGGCGGGGCGGGACTGGCCGCCCGGCGGGGCGGCGGGGCTGGCCGCCCGGCGGGGCGGCGGTGGACTACCGGGGTGTCTGGTACTGGAAGTCGTTGGGGTTGACCGCCGCCGGCTTCGGGTCCTCCTGCCAGGCGCCCTCCCCGGGGCGGGCGACGAGGGCGTCCAGCAGGTCCTCCCGTTCCATGTGCGCGGCCCCCACGATGCCGCCGCGCACCGCCATCGCCCGCAGCGCCTCGGTGTCCTTGTCGTGCAGCGGTTCGTCCATCGTCGCCTCCTCCAGGCCCGTCGGCGGTCGGCGACCGCCCCGTCGCGCGTCAGGAGGCCCATACCCGGACAGGGGCCGGGGAACCCTGCGCCGCCCGCCCGGCGTACGGATGTCGGGCCGCCCCGCGCCCGGCCGACTACGCTGGCGGGGGTTCGTCCCACGGGACATCAGCGGCGAGGGGAGACGCGGCATGGCGTGGAGCTGGCGGTACGAGGGCGCGAACGGCGAGTCGGTCGAGGGGCCGGCGGAGTCGTTCAGCAGCCAGGCGGACGCCGAGTCCTGGATCGGTCAGGCCTGGCGGGAGCTCGCGGCGTCCGGCGTCACCTCGGTCACGCTCGTGGAGGACGACCGGGTGGACTACCGCATGAGCCTGCTGCCTCCGGCGGAGTGATGGCCGGCGACCGCCCGGGGGGCGAGCCGTTGGTGCTCGGCGTGCCCCGGGCGGCGTTCCGGCCCAGCCCCGTCTTCCTCGCCCTGGTCGCGCTCTTCGTGACCAGCGGGGTGCTCACCTGGAACGGGTTCGGCAACGTCCGGCTCGACGTGTTCCTCTTCGTCGTGTCCGGCTGGCTGGTCTCGCTCTGCCTGCACGAGTACGCCCACGCCGTCGTCGCCTACCGGGCCGGCGACCGCAGCGTCGCCCACCGGGGCTACCTGACGCTCAACCCGCTGAAGTACAGCCACCCGCTGCTGTCGATCGCGCTGCCCGTGGTGGTCGTGCTGCTCGGCGGCATCGGCCTGCCCGGCGGGGCGGTCTGGGTGGACCGGCACGCCATCCCGGGGCGGCTGCGGCACACCCTGGTCAGCCTGGCGGGCCCGGCCACCAACGTGCTGTTCACGCTGGTCCTGGTGCTCGCCGTACGCCTCGGGGCGGGCGGCGGCGGGCCGGTCGAGTTCTGGGCGGCCGTGGCGCTGCTGGCGTTCCTCCAGCTCACCGCGAGCGTGCTCAACCTGCTCCCGGTGCCCGGCCTGGACGGCGGCAACATGATCCAGCCGTGGCTGAACCCGCAGTGGCGCAGGATGTACGACCTGTTCGCCCCGTTCGGCTTCATCCTGCTGTTCGCGCTGCTGTGGAACCCGCGGATCGGCGGCTGGTTCTTCGACGCGGTCTTCGCCGTCGGCGACTTCCTCGGCCTGCCCCCGTGGCTCTACGCCCTCGGCCTGGACCTGATCCGCTTCTGGCAGGGCTGAACCGCGCCCCCGCCGGCACGGTCCGGCCCGGGCGGCCCGTGGTGCGGGCCGGCCCGGGCCGGGACGCGTCACGGGCGCTCGGCGGGAGACTCCGTGCGGGCCGGGTCGCGCTCGACGATCGGGTCGACGATCTCGTCGATCGCCTTGAGCAGCTCGGCGTCGAGCTTCACGCCGGCCGCCTTGACGTTGTCGTGCACCTGCTCCGGGCGGGAGGCGCCGACGATCGCCGAGGAGACGTTCGGGTTCTGCAACACCCAGGCGACGGCGAGCTGCGCCATGCTCAGCCCGGCCTGCTCGGCCAGCGGCTTGAGCCGCTGCACCCGGGTCAGGACCTCGTCGGTCATGAACCGGGAGATGAAGCCCGCGCCCGACTTCTCGTCGGTGGCCCGGGAGCCGGCCGGCGGCGGCTGGCCCGGCAGGTACTTGCCCGAGAGCACGCCCTGCGCGATCGGCGACCAGACGATCTGCCCGATGCCCAGCTCCTCGCTGGTGGGGACGACCTCGGACTCGATGACCCGCCAGAGCATCGAGTACTGCGGCTGGTTGGAGACCAGCGGGATGTGCAGCTCACGGGCGAGCTGGTGGGCCGCGCGGATCTCCGACGCCTTCCACTCGGAGACGCCGATGTAGAGCGCCTTGCCGGAGTGCACGACGTCGGCGAACGCCTCCATCGTCTCCTCCAGCGGCGTGCTGTGGTCGTACCGGTGGGCCTGGTAGAGGTCCACGTAGTCGGTGCGCAGCCGGCGCAGCGAGCCGTTGATCGACTCCATGATGTGCTTGCGGGACAGGCCCCGGTCGTTGCGGCCCGGCCCCGTGGGCCAGTACACCTTGGTGAAGATCTCCAGCCCCTCGCGCCGCTCGCCCTCCAGCGCGCGGCCCAGCACGTCCTCGGCGCGGGTGCCCGCGTACACGTCGGCCGTGTCGAAGGTGGTGACGCCGGCGTCCAGGGCGGCCCGGACGCAGGCGAACGCCGCGTCCTCCTCGACCTGCGAGCCGTGGGTGATCCAGTTGCCGTACGAGATCTCGCTGACCATCAGGCCGGAACGGCCCAGGTGACGGAATTCCATGAGTCGACCCTAGCCCGTTCCGATCATGCCCACCCCTCGTGGCGGGCCACCCTGTCGCTCAGAGCACGGGGCTGGTGTCGACGAGCAGCCGCTCGATCTCGGCGACGACCTCGTCGCGGTCGCGGTGCACCGGCTCGATGAGCGGCTCGCCCCGCCGGTCGAGCGCGCCCCAGCGGCCCGTGCCGTCGCCGACCAGGAACGCGACCGGGTGGACGACCAGCGCCGGATAGCTGGGCGCCACCAGCACCTTCCCGGCCCGGTTCACCACGCCACGCCGGCCGGCCACCTCCACCACGGCCAGCCCCTCCTCGGTGAAGCCGTCGACGTACCGGCCGTCGGCCAGGACGGTGGCGAAGCCGTGGTGCCGGGTGGGCACCACGATCCGGCCGTTGCGGTCGACCGCGCCCCAGCCGTCGCGGCGGACCACGGCCACGCCGCGTTGGAACGGGCGTACGTCCGCGAAGCCGTGCGGCACGACCACCTCGCCGGTGGCGTCGATCGCCACCCAGCCGGCGTCGCCGCCGTCGGACACCCAGGCCAGCCCGTCGGAGAACGAGCGGACCACCGGGTACGACGGTTCGAGCACCGTGGTGCCGGCGCGGTCGATGAGCGACCACCGCTCGGTCTCGGGGCGCCGCACCCAGGCCAGCCCGTCGCGGAACGGCTGGGCCTCCGCGTACTCGGCCGCGATGACCAGGTCGCCGTCCGTGTCGGAGAAACCCCACAGGTCGCCGTCGCGGGCCGGCATCGGGGGCCGGTCACGCTCCAGCACCTCCTCGCGGCTGCGCGGGTACGGCCCGAAGCCCGTCTCCGCGACCCGCTCCGCCACCGCGTCCAGGCTCAGCCGGATCCGGGCCTGCAACTCGGGGTCCTCGGTGCCACGCAGGTCCAGGGCCCGCTCGAAGTGGTGACAGGCCTCCATCAGCCGACCCTGGTCGTAGCAGGACCGCCCGGCGTGCTCGTGCAGCACCGCGCGCAGCCGCTGTGGCAACTCCGTGGAGTTCGCCTCGGCGAAGAGCCGGTCGGCCTCGACGAACTCGCCGCGCCAGCGCAACACGTGCGCCAGCCGGGCCTGGGCCACCGCCGTACGCCGCAGCTCCCCGGTGGCCTCGGCGTAGGTGAGCGCGAGCCGACCGTCCGCCAGGGCGTCGTCCAGTTCGCCGAGGATCCGGGACACCACCGCCCGCAGGCTGAGCAGCCGGGCGCGCGACTTGTTGTCCACGGCCGCGCCCAGCTTCTCGGTCAGCCGCCGCCGGATCGTCCGGAACTCGTCCGGCTCCGCCACGATCTCCCGCAGGGTGGCCGGATCGAGCCGCCACCGGTAGCTCGCCAGCACCTGCTCCGGATCGCCCTGCGCCGCGTTCTGGTGCCCGGCGTCCCGCGCCTGCTGCGGATCGCCCTGCGCGGCGCTCTGGTGCCCTGCGTCCCGCGACCCGACGGGCATCCCGGCGGCCCGTGGTCCGCCGGCCCGTGTTCCGTCGGCCTGTGGTCCGGCCGTGTTCGGTTGGGTGGTCCGTGGTTCGGTGGTGCTCGGTTGGGTGGTCCGTGCTGCGGCGGTGTTCGGTTCGGTGGTCCGTGGTCCGGTGGTGCTTGGTTCGGCGACCCGTGACTCGGCGGTGCTCGCTTCGGTGGCCAGTGGTCCGCTGGTGCTCGGTTCGGTGGCCCGTGGTTCGGCGGCGCTGGCTCCGACGGCGTGGGGCTCGGCGGTGTTCGTCGCGGCGATGGCTGGCTCGGCGGTGCGGGGCGCGGAGGGCTCCGCGCTCGTCGATGGCACCTGCCCACCGAGCGGCCTGGCGGCGGGCGACGTGGCGAGAGAGGGCACGGCGTCGGGCGAAGCGGCGACAGGCAGCGCGGACACCGGCTGCGCCGACGGCTCGGAGGTGGGCGGTACCGGCGAGACGTCCGTGGGCGGTACCGAGGCTGTCGGCGGCGCGGAAACGGGCCGGGCCGGCACGAGGTCTGCGGCGGGTGCCGAGACAGGCTGCGGTGCCTGCGACGACGCGCCACGGACGATGGGCGGGGGCGGCACCGACGCGGCGGGCGGAGCGGAGACCGGCTCGCCCGGCGGGGCCGACACCGCGTCGGCCTGTGCGGCGGCAGTGGCGGACGCGTCCTGCGCAGGCGCGTACGGATCTGACGCGACGGGCGGCCCGGACACAGACGGTACCGGCGGCGCGGCGACAGGCTGGGCCGGTGGCGCGGAAACAGGACGCGGGGCCGGTGGCGCGGAGACCTGCTGGGCCGCTGGCACGGCGATGGGCCGGTCTGGTGACGGGGAGACCTGTTCGGCCGGCGGCGCGTCGATGGGCCGGGCTGGTGGTGCGGAGACCGGCTGGGCTGGTGGCGCGTCGATGGGTGGGGCCGGTGGCGCGGAGACAGGGCGCGGGGCCGGTGCGGCCGGGACCGAGTCGCTCATCCCGGCGGCCGGCCCGACAGAACCGGCCCGGGACACCTCCGTCGGCTCGGCCGGAGGGCCGGCGACGGGGGAGACAGGCGGTGCGGACACCGGTGTCGCAGCGCCGACGGGCGGCGCGGACACGGGACGCGGATCGGCCGCGGTGGGTGGAACACCACGGGTGTCAAAAGCCTTCGGTGACAACCATGGTGTTCCACCGGTGGGCGCAGCCGGGTCGTTCGGCATCCGCTCAACCGGTTCGAGCGTGGGAGTCGTGGCATGCCCGTCCATGCGCGGGGCCGCTGTGTCCGCCGCGTTCGGGTACGGCGGCGGCGTTGCTTCGTACTGTACCGCTGCCTTCGGGGCGGTTCCATTCGCCGTGACGGGATCGGGCCCGGCCGGCTGTGCCTGGGCTGCTGCCGTCGGTGCGTCCGGCATCGGCCGTACGACCGGCGCTGCAACCTGCAGGCCGGACGGTGGTGCCGACACGGGCCGGGCAGGAGTCGCGGAGCCCGGGCGCGGCGCGGGCGACGCGAAGGTGGTCTGCCCGGGAGGCGCGGAGACGGACGCTGCGGAGTTGCTCTGCACCAGCGGCGCGGGTGGTGCGGAGACCGGCGGCGTGGACGGTGCGGAGACGGGCGGCGCGGGCGGTGCGGAGACGGGCGGCGGCGCGGGCACGGGCGGCGTGGACGGTGCGGGGATGGGCGGTGCGGGCGCTGCGGGGACGGGCGGCGCGGGTGGTGCGGATACGGGCTGCTCCGGCGGGACGGCGAACGGCGTCGGGTTCGCCGGTGCCGGTGCCGGTGCCGGTTCCCGGACGGTCGGCGGCATCGGGACGGCAGGCGCAGGGGACGTCGGGGCAGGCGCGGGGGCCGGGCCGGCGGGCGGACCGGACACCGGGTCGGGTGCGGAAGGCACCGGCCCAGCGGGCGAACCGTGTACCGGCTCGGGAAGGGTGGGCACGGGCAATGCCAGCCCGGCGGGCGGACCGGACACCTGCTCGGAAAGAGAAGACGCGGGCGGTGCCGGCGCTGTCGCCGGTACGACTCGTGGGCCGGACGCCGGTGGGATGGCCGGCGAGACCGGGGCCGATTCCGCCGGGGCGACCTCGGACGGCGGTTCGGGGTGGTCGTGAGACGGAGACGTGGATCTTGCCGACGACGAGGTGGCAGGTTCGGGCGAGGGGGTACCGCCGTCGGGAGGATTCGGGACCGACCCGTCGAGGCCACGGTTCGGCACGGCGTCTACGCCCGACGCGCTGTGGGGAGTCGACACGCCGCTTGCAGCCACCCTGCCGCTTGCAGCCACCGTGCCGCTTGGTGCCGTACCACTCGGGGCCGCCGCCTCGCTGAATGCCGGCGTGCCGCTCGGAGTCGCCGTGCCACTCTGCGCCAGCGTGCCACTTTGCGCTGGCGTGCCGCTCGGAGTCGCCGTGCCGCTCTGCGCCGCCGTGCCGCTCGACGCCGCCGTGCCACTCTGCGCCGGCGTGCCGCTTGGAGTCGCCGTGCCGCCCAGGGGCGGCGTGGTGGTCGGGGGAGGCGTGGCGGTCGGGGACGGGTCAGCCTGGCTCGCGGGCAGAGACCCGTCCGGCGTGACCGGGGCAGGTGCCACGGGCCGGGACGGTCGGAACCAGGCGTCCGGTCCACTCGGGGTAGGCGCCTGGGGAGGCGGCGGGGCGGCCGGTGTGGGCGGGCCACTCGGTGGTGGCGGGACGTACCGCCTGGGCCTGTCGGGCGCGATGGGCGCCTGCGGTGCCGGGACGTCCTGCCTGGCCGTGCCTGCGGCTCCCGGGGCTTCCGGCGAGCGGTGCGGTGCGGTCGGACGGGTGGCGGACGGCTGCCCGGATGGCGCGGGGGCCGAGGGCTGCGTCACGGCCCGGGCTTCGCCGTGCCCGGTGCCCGGGTGCGGCGTCGGTGCGTCCGGCCGGGCCGGTCCTGGGTGTGCCGGGGCCGGACCGGGCACCGTGCTGGCTGTCGCCTGGCGGGCCGCGTCGGTGGTCGTCTCCGGGGCCGCACCGGACACCCTGCTGGCGGTCGCCTGCGGCGTCGGCAGGAACTCCAGGCGCAGTCGGGCGGCGGGAGGCGCCGAGATCGACGTGGGGTCGTCCTCCGGGGCCGGGCGGGGCGTGTGGCCGGTGGCCGAACCCGCTGGCGGCACCGGCCGCCCGACCACCTGATCCACCGGGCTTGCCGGCGACACCGGGTGGCGGACGTCCGGGGTTGCCGGTGACACCGGGTGGCGGCCGTCCGGGCCTGCCGGCGATACCGGGTGGCGGAACTCCGGACCCGCGGGTGACACCGGGTGGCGGCCGTCCGGGCCTGCCGGCGAGACCGGGCGGTTGATGGTCGGATCCGCCGGCGACGCCGGGGCCGGGGCGGGACCCGCCGCCGACGTCCGCCCGGAAAGGGGCCCGGGGGGTGACACCTGACCGGCCGGCGAGACAGGCCCGGACAGGGGACCGGCAGGCGACACCGGCCGACCGTGGAGCGGCGCGGTCGGGTCGGGCCGGTCGGAGCGTGGCAGGTCGCGGGCCGGCGCGGGGGAGACGGGGCGGCCCGGCGGCGGGACGTCCCCGGCCGGGGCCCGGAAGCCCGCCGGTCCGGGGGCCTGCGCCCCGGACGTCGTCGGGGCGCCGTAGGTGGGGGATTGCGGCCGTTGGTCGTACCCGGGCGGGAGCGGCGGGGTCGCGGCGTCCTGGGGGCGGTCGGCCGGTCGCCGGTGCTCGGGGCGGGGTTCGGGGCGGCGCGCCGCGCCCCGGTCGGAGCCGGGCCGCAGGGGGCCGGCCGGGGGCCAGGGCAGGCCGCCGTCCTGCTGCGGGTGCCCCCGGTGCGCCTCGGGCTGGCGAGGGGCGTCGGGCCGGGCAACCCCGCGCGGTCCCCGCTCCGGGTACGTCTCGGCACGCGCCGCCTCGTGCGCACGCCAGCGCTCGTCCGGCTCCTGCTGCCGCCGCTGGCCGTCCGGAGGCATCTGCTGCCCGGCGGGGGCCCGGTCGGGGCGCGGCCACCCGTCGGCGGGTACGCCGGCCTCGCGGCCCCGTCCGCCGGGGCCGCGGTCCCACTGCGAGTCGGCGGAGCGCTCCGGCTGCGCGGCGGCCGAACGCCCCCACTGCCCATCAAAAGGACGCTCACGCTGCCCGTCGACCGGACGCTCACGCTGGCCGTCGAAAGGACGCTCACGCTGCCCGTCGGAGGGGCGGGACTCCGGGGCAGGGGGCGCCCACTGGTAGCGGCGCCCGTCAGCGTCCGCCTGGCGGTCGTCGACGGTCTCCGCCCGGCGGTCGTGGCCGGACGTGGCGGGACGGTCGTGAACGCGCCCGGGGCGGTGGTCGTGGCCCGGGTCCTGCCGGCGGTCGTAGCCGGCGTCCGGGCGCTCGTACGCCGCGGGGCGGCGGGGCGGCACGTCCTCGTCGGGCTCCGGGAGCCAGCCCGGCTCGGGCCGGCCGGCGGGGGAGACGGGGCGGTCCCGCCCGGCCGGCTCGTACCGGGGGGTGCGGCTGTCGTAGCGGTCGGGACCGGCGTGGTCGCGCTGTCGGGGGGAGTCGACGGGCCGGCCGGGGGCGTCGAACTGACCCCGGTCGTTGCGGTGCGGTGGCTCCTGCCGGGGCGGCCACTGCCGGTCGTCCGGCCGGCGTGGCTCGGCGGGCTGGCGTCGGTACGACTCGTCGCCGTACCGATGCGCGTCGGGGCCGTCCGGTTGGCCGTTCCACGCGTCCTGCCGACCGGGGCGTCCGTCGGGCAGGTCGTCCCACGACCGGCCGATGTAGGTCCCGTCCGGCCGGGTGGGCGCGAGCGGGGGCACCTCGGCCCGGCCCACGGCGGAGCGGCCCCGGGGCGCGGACGGCGCGTGTTCGACGCCGATGTCGCCCGCGTAGCGCTGGCCGGGGAACTGCGGGTGCCACTCGGTGGTGGGCTCGATCATCCAGGCCGGTTCGGCGGAGTCGTGCCAGTGGTCGTAGTAGCGGCTCATCCGGTTGCCCTGTCGCCACGGAGGGTAGGCGGAACGCCCGGTGCCAGCCGCCGGGGAGCGGGCACGCCCGGGTGCCCGGCTGGCGTCCGTCCGCTCACGACGGCGCCCCGGTGGCCGGCCCGCGTCCGCTCGCTCACGGCGATGTCACCTCGTTGGAAATTGTCGCGCTGGGCGCTCCACGTGCCGGTAGAGTCGCCCCTCCGGTACGGCGTGGCTGCGGAAGGAGGGTAGCGGCGTGGGCTCAGTCACCGCCACTGTGGCACCGCCCACCGCCCCAAACGTTATCCTATGGTTCCGGACATTTAAGGCTATAACCGGATCAGGCTTCCGACGTTACGCCACGTACCGGCAGGCGTCGGTGGCGGGCGTCGTGACCAACACGGTCTTCGGCTTCCTGCGGTGCTACGTCCTGCTCGCGGCGGTCGGCGCGGCCGGCACGGTGGCCGGGTACGACCGGGGGCAGCTCGCCACCTTCGTCTGGGTGGGCCAGGGCCTGCTGGCGGTCGTCCTGCTCTGGGGCTGGACCGAGCTGGCCGACCGGATCCGCACCGGCGACGTCGCCAGCGACCTGCTGCGGCCCGTGCACCCCGTGACCAGCCATCTCGCCGCCGACCTGGGCCGCGCCGGCCACGCCGCGCTGGTCCGGTTCCTGCCGCCGGTGCTGGTCGGGCCGCTCTTCTTCGAGGTCCACGTGCCCCGCCGCTGGGCCACCCTACCGATCTTCGCGTTCTCCGCCGTCGTCGCCGTGGTCCTCTGCTTCGGCTGCCGGTTCCTGGTCAACGCGACCGCGTACTGGTTGCAGGACGTCCGGGGGCCGGTGATCCTCTGGACCCTCGCGTCGGGCGTGCTCGCCGGGCTCTACTTCCCGCTGCGCTTCCTGCCGGAGTGGCTCCAGCTCGTTCTCTGGCTGGGCACCCCCTTCCCGAGCCTGCTCCAGACCCCGCTCGACGTGCTGGTCGAGCGGGACCCGACCGGCACGCAGGTCGGGCTGGTCGGCCTCCAGCTCGCCTGGGCCGTGCTGATCCTGGCCGCCTGCCGGCTGGTGCAGCGGCGCGCGGAACGCCGCCTGGTGGTGCAGGGTGGCTGAGACGTCGGGCGGGGCGCTGGCCGCGTACCGGGCGCTGCTCGGCGCGCAGGCACGGGCGCAGACGGCGTACCGGACCTCGTTCGTCATCGACGTGGTCGGCAACGTCGGGTCCACCGTCTTCGACGTGCTGACCGTGCTGGTGATCTTCGGGGTCACCCGGGAGCTGGGCGGCTTCACGCTGCGCGAGACGCTTGTGGTCGTCGGCCTCTCGACGTGCGCGTTCGCCGTCGCCGACCTGCTGGTGGGCAACATCGAGCGGCTGCCCCGGTACGTGCGCACCGGGCTCTTCGACGCCGTGCTGGTCCGCCCACTCGGCGCACTGCCCCAGCTGCTGCTGATGGACCTGCCGCTGCGCAAGGTGTCCCGGGCGGTCTTCGGGCTCGCCGTGCTGGTCGTCGCCGTCGGCTCCGCCGGCGTCCAGTGGACCCCGGCGCGGGCGCTGCTGGTGGTCCTCGCCCCGCTGGCCGGGGTGGTCTTCTTCGGGTCGGTCTTCGTGGCCACCGCCACCGTCTCGTTCTGGTGGGTCGACTCGGGTGAGCTGGCCAACTCGGTCACCTACGGCGGGCGGGACTTCGCCTCGTACCCGGTCACCGTCTTCGAGGGCTGGTTCCGCGCGGTGTTCGCGTACGGCCTGGGCTTCGCCTTCGTCAGCTACCACCCGGCGCTGGCGCTGCTCGGCCGCGCCGACCCGCTCGGCCTGCCGGCGTGGGTCGGCTGGACCGCGCCGGCCGTCGCGCTGGTCGCGGCCGTCGGCGCGGCGGCGGCCTGGCGCACCGGGGTCCGCCACTACCGGAGTACGGGGTCGTGAGCGACGACGTGATCGTGGCCGACGGGCTGCGCAAGGAGTTCACCGTCCGGGTGCGCACCGGCCGGCTGCGGCGGGAGAAACGGCGGGTCACCGCCGTGGACGGCATCGACCTGCGGGTGGCCCGGGGCGAGATGCTCGGCTACATCGGGCCCAACGGCGCCGGCAAGTCGACGACGCTCAAGATGTTCACGGGCGTGCTGACGCCCTCCGCCGGCGAGGTACGCGTGTGCGGCCTGCGTCCGGTGGCCGAGCGGACCCGGCTCGCGCTGCGCGTCGGCGTGGTCTTCGGCCAGCGCTCGCAGCTCTGGTGGGACCTGCCGCTGGGCGACTCGTTCGCGCTGCTGCGGCACGTCTACCGGGTGCCGGCCGCCGCGCACGCCGCCCGGCTGCGCCGCTGCCGGAGCCTGCTCGACCTGGACGCCTTCCTCGACACCCCGGTCCGGCAGCTCTCCCTCGGGCAGCGCATGCGCGGCGAGCTGACCGCCGCGCTGCTGCACGGCCCGGAGGTGCTCTTCCTCGACGAGCCCACCATCGGCCTCGACGTGGTCAGCAAGCAGGCGGTCCGCGGCTTCCTCGGCGAGCTGGGCCGGGCCGGGGACACGACGCTGGTCCTCACCACGCACGACCTGGCCGACATCGAGCGGCTCTGCCGGCGCCTGGTGGTGGTCGACCACGGGCGGGTGGTGCACGACGGGTCGATCGCCGCGCTGCACGAGCGGTACGGGTCACGCCGGCTGCTCGTCGCCGACCTGGACGCACCGCTGGCCGAGCCGCCGGTGCTGCCCGGCGCGCCGCTGCACCGGCAGGAGGCCGACGGGCACCGGCTGGTCTTCGCGTTGGAGTCGGCGGGGGTGGCCGAGGTGGTGGCGGCCCTGGCCGGGCTGGGCGCGCTGCGGGACGTCTCGATCGTCGAGCCGGACATCGAGGACGTGGTGGCCCGGCTCTACGGCAGCTGCTGACGCCCCCGCAGGGCCAGTGACGGCGACGGCCCCGTACCGCGCTGCGGTAGGGGCCGTCGGTGCGGCAGGCTCAGACCGGGTCGCCGATGTTCACCCGGGGCGCGGGGGCGCGCATCCGGCGGAACGTGATCGACCGCATGATGGCGTAGAGGTAGAGCGAGCCCATCCGCTGCCCGGTGTTCGGGAAACGCTCCCTGACCAGCTTGCGGATCTTGCGCGAGATCAGGAGCGAGTCGACCACCACACCCAGGGCGAGCGCGCCCCAGAGGATGTTGGAGACCAGGCGGACGACCGGCGGCATCGCGGCGTTCGAGCCGATCAGCACGATCAGCGCCCCACCGAAGAACCAGGTGCCGACCGTACGCCGGGAGTCGACCACGTTGCGGGCCAGCAGCCGCTCCGGGCCGCGGTCGCGGGGGCCGCCCTCACGGCGGAACTCCTCAGCCGCCTCGGCGCGCAGCTGGCGTTTGCGCTCCCGCTGCTCCTCCTTGGTCAACGGCTTGGTGGCCGCGGCCGGCCGGCGGCCGGCGGTCGGCCGCTTCGGGGTGGCCTTGCCCAGCTCCTTCTTGCTCGGGGTGTAGCCCCGGGGCTGGGCAAGCGTGGACTCCTCGTCGGGGGTCACCGGGGTGACGGCCTCGTCGACGAGGTCGGAGGACTTGCGGCGAAACAGCGAGGGCACGCGGAAAGGGTAGCCAAACGACGGCGCCCGGTGCACATCGCGGTGCACCGGGCGCGTACGGGAGTGGTCGACGTTACGGGCGCTCGACGTGCGCGCCCAGGTCGGCCAGCTTCGCCTCGAAGTCCTCGTAGCCCCGGTTGATCAGGTCCACGCCGTAGACCCGGGAGGTGCCCTCGGCGGCCAGCGCGGCGATCAGGTGGCTGAAACCGGCCCGCAGGTCGGGGATGACCAGGTCGGCGGCGTGCAGCTTGCTCGGCCCCGCGATCACCGCCGAATGCTTGAAGTTGCGCCGGCCGAAGCGGCACGGCGTGCCGCCCAGGCAGTCCCGGTAGACCTGGATGTTGGCGCCCATCGAGTTGAGCGCCTCGGTGTAGCCCAGCCGCTGCTCGTAGACCGTCTCGTGGACGATCGACAGGCCCCGGGCCTGGGTGAGCGCCACCACCAGCGGCTGCTGCCAGTCGGTCATGAAGCCCGGGTGCACGTCGGTCTCCAGCGCCACGGCGTGCAGCTCGCCGCCCGGGTGCCAGAACCGGATCCCGCCCTCCTGGCCCGGGTCGCCCAGCTTCGGCGGCCGGGCGTCGGTGACCTCGTACTCGCCGCCGACGGAGCGGAAGATGTTCAGGAAGGTCATCATGTCGGCCTGCTGCGCGCCGAGCACCTCGACGTGGCCGCGGGTGGCCAGCGCCGCCGCCGCCCAGCTCGCCGCCTCGATCCGGTCCGGGATCGGCCGGTGCGTGTAGCCGTGCAGCTTCGGCACACCCTGGATCTCGATGACCCGGTCGGTGTGCACCTTGATGATCGCGCCCATCTTCTGCAGGATGCAGATCAGGTCGATGATCTCCGGCTCCACCGCGGCGTTGCGCAGCTCGGTGACACCCTCGGCCATCACGGCCGTCAGCAGCACCTGCTCGGTCGCGCCGACGCTCGGGTACGGCAGGGCGAACTTGGTGCCGTGCAGCCCGTTCGGCGCCGACAGGTGCAGCCCCTCCGGGGTCTTCTCGACCGTCGCACCGAACTCCCGCAGCGCCTGGAGGTGGAAGTCGATCGGGCGCGGCCCGATGTGGCAGCCCCCCAGGTCGGGGATGAAGGCGTGGCCGAGGCGGTGCAGCAGCGGCCCGCAGAAGAGGATCGGGATCCGGCTGGAGCCCGCGTGCACGTTGATCTGGTCCGTGCTGGCGCTCTCCACGTTCGCCGGGTCGAAGACGAGCTCGCCGTCCTCCCCGCCGTCGGTGACCTTGACCCCGTGCAGGCCGAGCAGGCCCCGGACCACCTCGACGTCGCGGATCTTCGGTACGTCGTACAGCCGGCTCGGGCTGTCACCCAGCAGGGCGGCGACCATCGCCTTCGAGACCAGGTTCTTCGCGCCGCGCACGCGGATCCGCCCTTCGAGCGGAGTACCTCCGTGTACGACCAGGACATCGTCGGTCAACGCAACCTCCAGCGCGTCGGTGCTGCCGTGTTGATGGTGGGGCACGCGATAGTCATCGCTACCCGGAATGCGGCCATGTCGAAACGGCCCGCGTGAGTCGTCGCACCGGCAGCATAGCCCTCGGTGACGATCATGGACCCGGTCACATCGTCCCTGAGGGTACTAATCGGTGATCGGACCCATTTCCGTGCCAATTCCGCTACGGAGGGTGATCAGCTCGCTGCGGGCGGCGGGGTGTCGGCCGCGGGCAGGGCCAGCATCTTCTCCAGCGCCACCCGGGCGTGGTGCGCGGTGTCCGGGTCGACGGTGATCTGGTTGACCAGCCGGCCGGCGACCAGTTCCTCCAGCGCCCAGACCAGGTGGGGCAGGTCGATCCGGTTCATGGTCGAGCAGTAGCAGACGGCCTTGTCCAGGAACATGATCTGCTTGTCCGGGTGGGCCAGCGCGAGCCGGCGGACCAGGTTCAGCTCGGTGCCGACCGCCCACGCCGAGCCGGCCGGGGCCGCCTCGATGGCCTTGATGATGTATTCCGTCGAACCGACGAAGTCGGCGGCGGTGACCACCTCGTGCCGGCACTCCGGGTGGACCAGCACGTTCACCCCCGGCACCCGCTCCCGCACGTCGTCGACGCTGTCCAGCGTGAAGCGGCCGTGCACCGAGCAGTGCCCGCGCCACAGGATCATCCGCGCGTCACGCAGCTGCTGCGGGGTGAGCCCGCCGTTGGGCTTGTGCGGGTCGTAGAGGACGCAGTCGTCCAGCGAGAAGCCCATCTCCAGCACCGCCGTGTTGCGACCCAGGTGCTGGTCGGGGAAGAAGAAGACCTTCGACCCCTGCTCGTACGCCCACTCCAGCGCCCGCTTCGCGTTGGACGAGGTGCAGACCACGCCGCCGTTACGGCCGACGAAACCCTTGATGTCCGCCGAGGAGTTCATGTACGTCACCGGGACGGTCTCCGCCGCGATGCCCAGTTCGGTGAGCACGTCCCAGGCGGTCTCGACCTGCGACAGCACCGCCATGTCCGCCATCGAGCAGCCGGCGGCCAGGTCGGGCAGGATCACCTTCTGCGCGTCCGAGGTGAGGATGTCGGCGCTCTCGGCCATGAAGTGCACGCCGCAGAAGACGACGTACTCCGCGTCGGGCCGGGCCGCCGCCTCGCGGGCCAGCTTGAACGAGTCACCGGTCACGTCGGCGAACTGGATCACCTCGTCGCGCTGGTAGTGGTGCCCCAGCACGAAGACCTTGCTGCCCAGCGCCGCCTTCGCCGCCGTCGCCCGGGCCACCAGGTCCGGGTCGCTGGGCGCCGGCAGGTCACCCGGACACTCGACGCCGCGCTCCGTGGCGGGGTCGCTGCCCCGGCCGAGCAGCAGCAGTGCCGTCGCGGTGTTGGAGGGTTCCACCCAGGTCGAAGTCACGTGCCCCATGGTCCCACAGTGCGGCCTCGGCGCAGCCTCCAGCGGTGTGTGCTGCCACACTGCTCGACATGCGCGTGCTGCTCTGTCCGGACAAGTTCGCCGGCACCCTGCCGGCCCCGCAGGTCGCCGACGCCGTGGCCACCGGCTGGCGGGAGGTCGCCCCCGGCGACGACCTGCTCGTGCGGCCCCTGTCGGACGGTGGACCGGGCTTCATCGACGTGCTCTCCGACGCCCTCGGCGGGCGCCGGCTCCCGGTGCCGACCGTCGACCCGCTGGGCCGCCCGACGACCGGTGAGATCCTGCTCACCGACGGCGGTGCGACCGCCTGGCTGGAGAGCGCCCAGGCGTGCGGGCTGCACCTGCTCGACGCGGCCGAGCGGGACCCGAAGACCACCTCCTCGTACGGGCTGGGGGTGCTGGTGGCCGCCGCCGTGGAGGCCGGCGCCCGGACGGTCGTGATCGGGCTGGGCGGCTCCGGCACCAACGACGGCGGCGCGGGCATGCTCACCGCGCTCGGCGTGACCCCGCTGGACGCCACCGGCCAGGCACTGCCGTACGGCGGGGGCGCGCTCGGCGCGGCGGACGCCCTCGACGGCGCGCCCCGGCTGCGCGACGCCCGCCTGGTGGCCGCCACCGACGTGGACAACCCGCTGCTCGGGCTGCACGGGGCCAGCAACGTGTTCGGCCCCCAGAAGGGCGCCGACCGGGCCGACGTGCTGCTGCTCGACGCCGCGCTGGAGCGCTTCGCCGCCGTGCTGGAGCGGGACCTGCCCGGCTGCCCCGAACGGCTGGGCGCGCTGCCGGGCGGCGGCGCGGCCGGCGGGCTGGGCGCGGCCGTCCTGGCGCTGGGCGGGCACTGCGAGTCGGGCATCGGCCTGGTCACCCGGGCGATCGGGCTGGACGTCACGCTCGACGAGGTCGACCTGGTGATCACCGGGGAGGGCTCGTTCGACCATCAGTCGCTGCGCGGCAAGGTGGTGGCCGGGGTGGCCGGCGCCGCCCGGGACCGGGGCGTGCCCTGCGTGGTGGTCGCGGGCCGGGTGAGCACCGGGCGGCGGGAGGCCGGGGCGGCCGGGGTGACCGACGCGTACAGCCTGGTGGAGCACTTCGGGGGCGAGGAACGCGGCGGGCTGGCCGCCGCGATGGAGCGCCCGGCCGAGGGGCTGCGGGCGCTCGGCACCCGGCTCGCCCGGCAGTGGAGCCGCTGACCACGGCCGGTGCGGGGGCGCGCCGGGCGGCGGCCCTGGTCACGCCGGACGGGTGGGGCCGGCCGCGGCGGCGTACCATCGGATCTGGACCACACCGGGAATGGCTGGGCGACAGGAGATGTTGGCCAGTGCGTCCGGACCCAACCGCGCAGGGAGATTTCACGTGACCACGCCAGCGCAGACCGAGTCGACCGAGGCCAAGGCCCCCACGTCCGTCGTCCTCACCGACGTCGCGGCGCAGAAGGTCAAGGCCCTGATCGAGCAGGAGGGCCGCGACGACCTGCGGCTCCGGGTCGCCGTGCAGCCGGGTGGCTGCTCCGGCCTGCGGTACCAGCTCTTCTTCGACGAGCGGTCGCTCGACGGTGACGTCGTCACCGACTTCGACGGTGTCGAGGTCGTCGTCGACCGGATGAGCGCCCCCTACCTGGCCGGCGCCACCATCGACTTCGCCGACCGGATCGACGCCCAGGGCTTCACCATCGACAACCCCAACGCGGGCAACTCCTGCGCCTGCGGTGACTCGTTCAGCTGAGCCAGACCTCCGCTGACCACGGCGGGGCCGTCCTCCGGGGCGGCCCCGCCGTCGTCTTCCGGTCGGAAACGAGCCGTCGGGAAGGTGACCCGGGGCCGACCGACCGGTCATCCTGAGGGGGCCGGGCCGGTAGGCTGACCGGCGCCCTGCTCCCGACCCCGAGGTTGACATGAAGATCGCCGTGACCGGCTCGATCGCCACCGACCATCTGATGAGCTTCCCCGGTCGCTTCGCCGACCAGTTCATCGCCGACCAGTTGCACAAGGTCTCGCTCTCCTTCCTGGTGGACGACCTGGTGCTGCGGCGTGGCGGGGTGGCGGCCAACATCGCCTTCGGCATGGGGCAGCTCGGCCTGCGCCCGGTCCTGGTCGGCGCGGTCGGCGCGGACTTCGCCGACTACCGCTCCTGGCTGGAGCGCCACGGCGTCGACTGCGACTCGGTGCACATCAGCGAGGTGGCGCACACCGCCCGGTTCGTCTGCACCACGGACACCGACATGTGCCAGATCGCCTCGTTCTACGCCGGGGCGATGAGCGAGGCGCGCAACATCGAGCTGGCGCCGGTGGCCCGCCGCCTCGACGGGCTGGACCTGGTCCTGGTCGGCGCGAACGATCCGGAGGCGATGCTGCGGCACTCCGCCGAGTGCCGGGAGCGCGGCTACCGGTTCGCCGCCGACCCGTCCCAGCAGCTCGCCCGCATGGACGGCGAGGACGTCGTCGGGTTGATCGAGGGCGCCGAGTACCTGATGACCAACGACTACGAGAAGTCGCTGCTGCAGAGCAAGGCCGGGCTGACCGACGCGCAGCTGCTCGACCGGGTCAAGGTGCGGGTCACGACGCTGGGCAAGGACGGGGTGGAGATCGCCGGGCGGGACTTCGACCCGATCCACGTGCCGATCGCGCGGGAGACCCAGGCGGTCGACCCGACCGGCGTCGGCGACGGCTTCCGGGCCGGCTTCTTCACCGCCCTCTCCTGGGGGCTCGGGCTGGAGCGGGCCGCCCAGGTCGGCTCCCTGCTCGCCACGCTGGTGCTGGAGACGGTCGGCACCCAGGAGTACGAGGTCCGCCGCGACCTGTTCGTCAAGCGCCTGGCCGAGTCGTACGGCGACGTCGCCGCCGAGGACGTCCGCCCGCACCTCGTGCCGTGAGGTGACACCGGCGCTGGTCGCGTCGCCGGGCCGCCGGGGGTGGTGAGGAACACCCCGGGCGGCCCGGACGGCGGGCTGGCCGGTGGACCCGCAGGCGCCAGCGGTAACGGCGGCGTGGTGCGGGTCGGCCCCCGCACCACCCGGGTCAGTGGCGGCGGCGGACGTCGAAGGCGGGGCCGTCCGGCCCGGTGATCGTGCCGAGGAACTCGTGGCCGCGCATCCGGCACCAGGCCGGGATGTCCACCGCCGCGGCCGGATCGTCGGCGAGCACCCGCACCACCGTGCCGACGGGCAGCTCGGGCAGCCGCCGGGCCGCCGCGATCACCGGCAGCGGGCAGCGCTGACCGCGACAGTCGAGGATCTCCGCCGGCGCCGTCACAGCCCCACCACCCCGGCCTCCGCGCGCAGCCCCGCCACGACGCCGGGCAGTTCGGCGAGGAACCTCTCGACGTCGGCCTCCGTCGTCTCCCGGTGCAACGAGACCCGCACGTTGCCGTGCGAGAGCACCCCCATCGCCTCCAGCACGTGCGACGGCCGCAGCGTCGACGACGTGCACGAGGAGCCCGAGGAGACGGCGAACCCGCGCCGGTCGAGCGCGTGCAGCAGGGCCTCGCCGTCGACGTAGAGGCAGGAGAAGGTCACCAGGTGCGGCAGGCGGTGGTCGGGATCACCCACCACCTCCACGTCGGGCACCTCCGCCGCCACCCGGTCCCGGATCCGGGCCACCAGCGGCGCCAGCCGGGCCGCCTCGGCCGCCGCGTCGGCCGCCGCCGCGCGCAGGCTCGCCGCCGCCGCCACCACCGCCGGCAGGTTGAGCGTGCCCGGCGTACGCCCGGCCTCCCGCTCGTCGGCCGGCCAGGGCGACTCCCAGCGGGTGCCCTTGCGCACGACCAGCAGCCCCACCCCGGGCGGCCCGCCCCACTTGTGCGCGCTGGCGGTCAGCACCGACCAGCCCGCCGGCACCGGGGCCCGGCCCACCACCTGGGCGGCGTCCACGTACAGCGGCACCCCCGCCTCGGCGCACTCCCGCGCGGCCCCGGCCACCGGCTGGAGGGTGCCGACCTCGTGGCTGGCGGCGATCAGCGCGGCCAGCGCCACCCCCGGCGCCCGGACCGCCGCCGCCCAGCGGTCCAGGTCGAGCCGGCCGAGCCGGTCCACCGGCACGGGCGTGGCCGTGCCGCCCGCCGCGACGTGCTTCTCGGCGGCATGCAGCACCGCCGAGTGCTCGATCGCGGAGTGCACCAGGCCGGCGCCCACCCGACGCCGGCCGGTCAGGCCCCCCAGCACGGCGGAGTGCGCGGCCGTCGTACCGCTGGGGGTGAAGGACAGCTCGTCGGCGCGGACGCCGAGCGTCTGCGCGCAGGCCTCGCGGGCGGCGTCGAGGAGTTGACGGGCGCGGCGGGCCTGCGTGTAGAGCCGGCCGGGGTCGGCCCAGCCGTCGTCGAGGGCGGCCAGCAGCGCCTGTCGGGCGACCGGATGCAGCGGCGCGGCGGTGGCCGCGTCCAGGTAGACCGGGGATGCGCTCACGCAAGCCAACGTATCGCGCCGGTATGCCCAAGATCCCCCCGATGGGGGCCGACAGCGACCCCAACACGGTCCAGCCCGTCATGGTCGAGTAATCTGCGACCGTCGGTGACGCCTTTGCCGCTGGTGCTGTCGCTCCGCAGGCGGAGGGCAGGGACAAGACACCGCGGCGCGCTAGGGAGGCAGGACCAGGTGGTCGCAAGGAGTTCGGAGGTACGGCCGTCGGCCGTACGGCACAGCGCTTCCCCAGGAGCCGGTGGGCGCCGGGGACGTGGTGCCGGTCGGATCGCCGGGCTCGGTCTCGGCGGAGCGGCGCTGCTGGTCCTGCTCACGGGCTGCGACGTCGGCGCGGCGTTCGGCGGCTTCGGCTGGCCGCAGGGCGGCATCACGCCCGAGTCGCACCGGATGTACGACCTGTGGATCGCCTCGTGCATCGCGGCGCTCGCGGTCGGCGTCTTCGTGTGGGGCCTGATCTTCTGGTGCGTCGTGCGCTACCGCAAGCGGGGCAACGAGCTGCCGGTGCAGACCCGTTACAACATGCCGATGGAGTTCCTCTACACCATCGCGCCGATCCTGATCGTCTCCGTGCTGTTCTACTACACGGCGGTCGTGCAGACCGACGTGGTGCGGACGACCAAGAACCCCGACGTCACTGTCGAGGTGGTCGCGTTCAAGTGGAACTGGCAGTTCAACTACCGCGACGGTCAGGGCCAGGACGCCAACACGGTCGCCTCCGTGCTCGGCACCAGCGAGGTCATCCCGATCCTGGTGCTGCCGACCGACCGGTCCATCCGGTTCGAGGAGACCAGCCGCGACGTCATCCACTCGTTCTGGGTGCCGGAGCTGCTGTTCAAGCGCGACGTCATGCCGGGCAAGATCCGCAACGTCTTCGAGGTCTCGAAGCTGGAGTCCGAGGGCGCCTACGTCGGCCGCTGCGCCGAGCTCTGCGGCAGCTACCACGCCTTCATGAACTTCGAGCTGCGGGTCGTCTCCCCGGAGAAGTACGAGCAGTTCCTGGCGGCCAAGCGGGACGGCAGGTCCACGCAGGAGGCGCTGACGGCGATCGGCGAGGACCCGTACGCGAAGACCACGAAGCCGTTCGAGACCCGTCGCACCGAGGCCAACTTCAACCCGGACGACGCGCCGGCCGGCGCGGGAAGCTGAGGGATCGGGCATGAAGACCGAGTGGCGCATCTTCCTGGTCATCGCCGGGTTCCTGCTCTTCGCCACCGTCCTCTACGGCGGGTGGACCGCCGCCGACTCCGGCGGTCAGGTCGAGTGGGTCGGCACGGTCGCCCTGCTGCTGAGCTTCCTGCTCTGCACGATGTGCGGCGGCTTCTTCTGGTTCGTTTCCCGCCGGATCGACCTTCGGCCGGAGGACCGGCCGGACGGCGAGATCGCCGACGGCGCGGGTGAGATCGGCTTCTTCAGCCCGGGCAGCTACTGGCCGTTCGGCCTGGCGATCGCCGTCGGGATGGCCGGCTTCGGCCTCGCGTTCTGGCAGTTCTGGCTGCTCGGCCTCGGCATGCTGGCGGTCACGTTCTCCGTCTGCGGCCTGCTGTTCGAGTACTACAGCGGCACCCGGCGCACCGCCGAGCACTGACCGGTCGGTCGCCCGCGAACGTCCCGAAGGCCCGCCTCCCCGGGGAGGCGGGCCTTCGGCGTGGAACGGGTGGCGCGGGCCGTGTGCGGCAGCGGCGCTGAGCCGGTCACCGCGCGGGGCCCGACGCCCGGTCAGCGGTGGCGGTGGTCTCAGGCGGCGTGGCGGCGGCTCGCCGGGCGGTGCCGGCCGCTCGGACGCGTCAGGCGGAACGTGAAGGTGGGGACGAGCACGGCCGCGCCGCAGCCCGTGCAGACCAGTTCGGGGCAGTCGGCGCCGTGGCCGTCGGCGCACGGCGGCGCCTCGAACGGCTCGACGCCCTCACAGGTGTCGCAGTAGAGCTCGCGCTCCGACACGGGCGTCTCCTCTCGCTCCGGTCCCGCGCGGGGGTGTTGTCGCACGCGCCCGACGGGGATCGCCGCGCTCGACGGCGCAGGACGGATGTGGGAACTACTCAGCTGTAGTTTCCCACGGGGGTCCGACAACCTTCGGCGAGGCCCGGGGCTCAGAGGGCGCGCGCGACCTCGATCCAGCGGTCGAGGACGCGGGCGGCGGCCCCAGAGTCGACGGACTCGGCGGCCCGGTCGAGCCCGGCCCGCAGGGCCACGGTGAGGTCGCCGTCGAGCGGGCCCTGCGTGGCCAGCGCCGCCGCCGCGTTGACCAGGACCGCGTCGCGCACCGGGCCGGTCTCGCCGGCCAGCAGCCGACGGACCACGTCCGCGTTGAAGGCGGCGTCACCGCCGCGCAGGTCGGCCAGGGTGGCCCGGGGTACGCCGAGGTCGGCGGCGTCCAGCAGCGACTCCCTGACGACGCCGCCCTGGGCCGCCCAGACGCGGGTCGGCGCGGCGGTGGTGAACTCGTCCAGCCCGTCCTCGCCGCGCATCACCAGCACGGAGTCGCCCCGGGCGGCGAAGACGCCGGCCATCACCGGGGCCATCCGGGCGTCGAAGCAGCCGACCGCTCCGGCGCGGGGCCGTGCCGGGTTGGTCAGCGGGCCGAGGAAGTTGAACACCGTGGGCACGCCCAGCTCCCGGCGTACCGGGCCGGTGTGCCGCATCCCGGGGTGGAAGCGGGCCGCGAAGCAGAAGCCCATGCCGGCCTCGGCGACGCACCGGGCCACCCCCTCGGGGCCCAGGTCGAGCGGCACGCCGAGGAACTCCAGCACGTCTGCGGTGCCGCAGGAGGAGGAGGCCGCCCGGTTGCCGTGCTTGACCACCCGGACACCGGCGCCGGCCACCACCAGCGAGGCCATGGTCGAGATGTTGACGGTGTGCGCGAGGTCACCGCCGGTGCCGACCACGTCGAGGGCGGTGGCGCGCAGCTCGTCGGGCAGCTCGACCGGGACCGCCCGGCCGAGCATCGCCTCCACCAGACCGGCCAGCTCGGCCGAGGTCTCACCCTTGGCGCGCAGCGCGACGACGAAGCCCGCCATCTGCGCCGGGGCGGCCGAGCCGGCCATGATCTCGCCCATCGCCCAGGCGGTGTCGGCGGTGGCGAGTTCCTCGCCGCGCAGCAGCGCGTTGAGCAGGTGCGGCCAGGTCCGATCGCCCAAGGCGGGCCTCCCGAGCGTGCGAGATGACGGGTGGGATGGGAACCGGCACCGGTCGGCCCGGCGCCGTGGCGGGCCGGAGCGGGGGACGTCAGGCGGGTGCGTGCGTCCGCAGCAGCTCGGCCACCGTGGTGCCGGTGGTCACCGGGTCGAGCGGGTGCACCAGGGTGGCGTCGACCTCGGCGTACGCCGCGAGCCACCGGTCGGCGGCGCGGGCGATCACCACGCAGGTCGGGGGGGCGTCGGCCCGGTCGTCCTTGATCTGCCGGGCGATGCCGATGCCGCCGCCCGGGCTCGCCTCGCCGTCGAGCACCAGCAGGTCGATCTCGTAGTCGTCGACGAGCCGGACGCACTCGGCGTAGTCGGACGCCTCGACGAACTCGACCCGCAGGCCGGGCGCGGGGCGCGGCCCGACGGCGAGCCGCATCCGGTCGCGGACCTCCGGGTCGTCGCTGTAGAGCAGGACGGTGCAAAGACGATCGCTCATGCCGGCACTCCGCTTCGCTCCGTGCCGTCGTGCGGCACCATCACACTGAGCTTTGATGATTCGTTCGCTGCGCGCTCGTCGGTCGGACTGGCTCCCACCTCGTGGCCGCCCGCTGATCGTACCGGTCGGTGTGAGGTGTGCGACGTCCGCCCGGCGGCGGCGCCGGGGCGTACCGGCCGGCCCGGCTCAGGCCGTGGACTCCGCGGCACGCTGACGGGCCTCCTGGCGGTCCAGGTCGCGGTCGACGCGGCGGGCCTCCCGCTCGGCGTGCCGCATCCACTGCACGACCAGCACGGCCAGCATGGTCACGCTGACGAACTCGCCGCCGGCCCAGAGGATGCCGCCGGCGACCACCTGGTCCTGCCACGGGTCCGACCAGGTGAGCCCGAGCGACGGGTACCAGTCGCCGCCGAAGAGCGTGCTGCTCTGCATGATGGTGAGGCCGAGCACGGTGTGGAACGGCACGGAGAGCAGCATCAGCAGCGCCCGCGCCGGGTACGGCCAGCGGCCCGGCAGCGGATCGAGGCCGAGCAGCGGCCAGAAGAACACGCAGCCGGTCATGATGAAGTGCGCGTGCACGACCTCGTGCGCCCACACGTGCTCGAGGGTGTAGCGGTACAGGTCGGTGAAGTAGAGCGCGAACGGGTTCACCACGAAGATGGCGAACGCCACCAGGGGGAAGCTGTAGATCCGGGCGATCCGGCTGTGCACGACCGCCAGCAGCCGCTTGCGCGGTCGTGGCGGCAGGGTGCGCAGGGCCAGCGTCACCGGCGCGCCCAGCGCGAGGAAGATCGGCGAGATCATGGAGAGCACCATGTGCTGGACCATGTGCACCGACAGCAGTGCCGTGTCGTACGCGTGCAGGCCGCTGACGGTGACCGCCGCGATGCCGCCGAGGCCGGGGCCGAGGAAGAAGACCGTCCGGGCGACCGGCCACCGGTCGCCCCGGACCCGCAGCCGGTGCACCCCGTAGAGGTAGACGCCGGCGGCCAGCACCAGGCCGACGGCGAGCCAGCTGTCCAGCCTGGTCTCGGTGAACACCGAGGTCACGGTGAACGGTGGCGGGGTGGCCGCGCTCGCCGCCGGCGCGGCGACGGCGGCTGCGGCGGAGATCGGATCGGCGTGCAGCACGCTTTTCAGCCTAGGTCAGGCGAACCGGACTGCCCCGATCGGGCTGTGGATGCCACGGGTTTGGCCCCCCGCTGATCGGCGGCCCCGGTCAAGGGCAATAATGACCGCGTGACTGCGGCCCCAGCCATTGACAAGAGCCGGATCCACTCCCTGACCCGACCCAACATGGTCAGCGTCGGGACGATCGTGTGGCTCTCCAGCGAACTCATGTTCTTCGCGGCGCTGTTCGCGATGTACTTCTCCATCCGCGCGGCGGCGCCGGAGCAGTGGGCGGAACACACCACGCACCTCAACATCCCCTACGCGACCACCTTCACGGTGATCCTGGTGTTGTCGTCGGTGACCTGCCAGCTCGGTGTCTTCGCCGCGGAGAAGGGTGACGTCCACGCGCTGCGGCGCTGGTTCACGATCACCTTCGTGATGGGCCTGATCTTCGTCCTCGGCCAGCTCAACGAGTACCGCGAGCTGGTGCACGCGGGCATCAAGATCAACGAAGACGGTTACGGGTCGATGTTCTACCTGACCACCGGCTTCCACGGACTGCACGTGGCCGGCGGTCTGGTCGCCTTCGTCATCTTCATGATCCGCACCACCATGGGCCGGTTCACACCGGCGCAGGCCACGTCGGCGATCGTCGTGTCCTACTACTGGCACTTCGTCGACGTCGTGTGGATCGGGCTCTACGCCATGATCTACTGGCTTCAGTGATCTTGGCGCGTCACGAACCGCGCCGCTGCTCCGTCCCCTGAGACAAGGTCCAACCGGTTAAGGACACAGGTCATGACTTCTGACAACGACCGCCGACGCGGTCTGCTCGCGCGGCTGCGCGAGCGGCCCGCGGCGCGCAGCAGGGGCCGCCGCCGGCTGGGTGCCGCGGTCCGGCTGTTCGCCGCGCTGATGCTGGCCGGCGGCGCCTACACCGTCTTCGCCCCCGGCGTGCAGGCGCAGGACACCCCGCTCACCGGTGCCGCCGCGGAGGGCAAGGCGCTGTTCGACGTGAGCTGTGTGACCTGTCACGGTCGCAACGCGCAGGGCGTCGAGGGGCGCGGGCCGAGCCTGATCGGCGTCGGCGCGGCCTCGGTCGAGTTCCAGGTCGGCTCCGGCCGCATGCCGATGGCCCGGCAGGAGGCCCAGGCCCAGCGCAAGCCTGAGCTCTTCACCGACGAGGAGACCCGCCAGCTCGCGCAGTACGTCCAGGAACTCGGCGGCGGCCCGGTGGTGCCCGACGGTGACAACCTGCACGCCGACGGGAACGTCGCCGCCGGCGGCGAGCTGTTCCGGATCAACTGCGCGCAGTGCCACGCCTTCGGCGGCGGCGGCGGCGCCCTGTCCTCCGGCAAGTACGCGCCGAGCCTGCGCCCGGCCACCGACCGGCAGATCTACGCCGCCATGCTGAGCGGCCCGCAGAACATGCCGGTCTTCGGCGACAACCAGATCTCCCCGGACCAGAAGGCGGACCTCATCGCCTACATCCAGGAGACCCTGAAGCACGACCAGGACCCGGGCGGCTTCAACCTCGGTCGGTACGGGCCGTCCACCGAGGGCCTGGCGATCTTCCTGGTGGGCATCGTCGCGCTCGTCTTCGCGAGCCTGTGGATTGCGGGCAAGTCGTGACCGGGCGGCTCATCCGATTCAGTGCCGTGGTGCCGCAGCGCGGCACCGCCCGTAGCGAGGTGACGGCATGACCACGCACACCGAGCACCAGGCCCAGCAGGGCCGGGAGCCGCTCGACGTGAACACCCCCGGGCTCAGCCAGTTCGACATCGTCCGCGAGGGCGCGCGCCGGGACGACATCGAGATCGTCCACTACGAGCCGCAGGTGGCGCCGGGCAGCAAGGCCGAGCGCCGGCTGACCCGTACGGTCGCGTCGTTCTTCCTGCTGACCGGCCTGGCGGCGACCGCGTTCCTGGTGATCTACATCTGGTGGCCGTGGGAGTACTCCCCGGGCAGCGGCGGCGACAAGTGGTACACGCCCCTGCTCGGCGTCACCCTCGGCGTGGCCCTGCTCGGCATCGGCTTCGGCATCCTGACCTGGGGCAAGAAGCTGCTGCCGAAGGAGGTCTCGATCCAGGACCGGCACGAGGGTGCCGTCGCCTCCGACGACCGGATCATCACCGGCCAGACCATGCTCTACATGGCCGACGAGCTGGGCGTGAAGCGCCGGCCGCTGCTCGGCATCTCGCTGCTGGCCGGTCTCGCGCCGGTCGGTGCGGTCGCCGCGGCGCCCCTGGTCGGCGGCCTGATCTCCCAGCCGCACAAGAACAACCAGATGTTCAGGACGGGCTTCGCCCCGACCGAGAGCGGCGAGAAGATCCGCCTGGTCCGCGAGGACGGCCGGCCGGTCCGCCCGGCGGACGTCAGCGCGGGCGGCCAGATCACCGTCTTCCCCGGCATCGACCACGGCGTGAGCAACCTGCACGCGGACTCGCCGACCCTGCTGATCCACCTGCGGGACTCCGACGCGCAGAAGTCGCGCCAGGCCAACGAGCGTGAGCAGCACGGCGACTACATGTGGGGCAACTACGCCGCGTTCTCCAAGATCTGCACGCACGCCGGCTGCCCGGCGAGCCTGTACGAGCAGCAGACCAACCGCCTGCTCTGCCCGTGCCACCAGTCGCAGTTCCTGATCACCGACAACGCCCGGCCCATCTTCGGCCCGGCCAGCCGACGGCTGCCGCAGCTGCCGATCGAGGTGGACTCCGAGGGCTACTTCGTGGCCAAGTCCGACTACACCGAGACCGTCGGGCCCGACTTCTGGGAGCGGCCGTGAAGCGGCGCAAGTTTGACAAGGCAGCAATCCCGGGGAACGTCGCCCGGGGAGTGGACGACCGCTTCCAGGTGGCCACCCCGCTGCGCCGGCTGCTGAACAAGGTCTTCCCGGACCACTGGTCGTTCCTGCTCGGCGAGATCGCGCTGTTCTCGTTCGTCGTCCTGCTGCTGACCGGCGTCTTCCTGACCTTCTTCTACGAGCCGGCGATGACCGAGGTCGTCTACAACGGCAGCTACGCCCCGCTGCGGGGCACGCCGATGTCGGCCGCGTACGCCTCCAGCCTGGACATCTCGTTCGACGTCCGCGGTGGCCTGATCATGCGGCAGATGCACCACTGGTCGGCGCTGCTGTTCATGGCCGCCATCGTGGTGCACATGCTCCGGGTCTTCTTCACCGGCGCGTTCCGCAAGCCGCGTGAGACCAACTGGATCATCGGCTCGCTGCTGTTCTGGGTCGGCTTCCTCGCCGGCTTCACCGGCTACTCGCTGCCGGACGACGGCCTCTCCGGCACCGGCCTGCGGATCGCCTCGGCGATCATGCTCTCCATCCCGGTGGTCGGCTCCTGGGTCACCTCGTCGGTCTTCGGCGGGGAGTTCCCGGGCACGATCATCATCAGCCGGTTCTACATCGCCCACGTGCTGCTCGTCCCGGGCCTGCTGCTCGCGCTGATCGGCGCCCACCTGGGCCTGGTCTTCAAGCAGAAGCACACCCAGTGGCCCGGCCCCGGCCGGACCAACGGCAACGTGGTCGGCGAGCGGATGTTCCCCCGCTACGCGATCAAGCAGGGCGGCTTCTTCATGGTCGTCTTCGGCGTGATCGCGCTGATGGGCGGCCTGTTCCAGATCAACCCGATCTGGCTGTTCGGCCCGTACGAGGCGTGGGTGGTCTCGGCCGCCAGCCAGCCCGACTGGTACGTCATGTTCCTCGACGGCTCGACCCGTCTGATGCCCAACTGGGAGATCAACATCCCGATCGGCGACGGGTACGTGATCCCGCCGCTGTTCTGGCCGACGGTCGTGCTGCCGGGCATCCTGGTCGGCCTGTCGACGCTCTACCCGTTCCTGGAGGCCCGGCGCCTCAAGGACACCAGGAGCCACAATCTGCTCCAGCGTCCCCGGGACGTGCCGGCCCGGACCGGCCTGGGCGCCATGGCGCTGGCGTTCTTCGTGGTGCTGACCCTCTCCGGCGCCAACGACGTCATCGCCGACAAGTTCCAGATCAGCCTGAACGCGATGACCTGGGCTGGCCGCATCGGCCTGCTGGTGCTGCCGCCGCTGGCGTACTACGTCACCTACCGGATCTGCCTGGGTCTCCAGCAGCACGACCGGGAGGTACTCGCCCACGGTGTCGAGACCGGCATCATCCGGCGCCTGCCGGACGGCCGGTTCGAAGAGGTGCACCAGCCGCTCGCGGCGGCCGACGGGCACGGCGACGGCCACGGCGCGCTGCCGTACGCCGGCTGGGTCGTGCCGAAGAAGATGAACCGGCTCGGCGCCCTCGGCCCGGCCATCCGGGGCTTCTTCTACCCGATCGAGAAGCCGGCCGAGGCGCCGGTCTCGCCGGGGCACCCGCCGGTCGAGCCCCGACCGGAGCGGGAGGAGATCGGCAGCGGCGAGAGCCGCCGCTGACCCCGCGACACCTCGACGTGGCGCCCACCGGAGTCCTCCGGCGGGCGCCACGTCCGTTTCCGCCCCCGACGGTCCGACACGGGCGTGTCGGTCGGTCGCCTCCCCGACGGGGGATCGCAGGAATAACCCCGGTCAGCCGGGTATCCGTGCGATCCAACGTCTCAAGGGGGGGAAGCATGTTGGGTATCAAACGCCTCGGCCTGCTGGCCGCGCTGGTGCTGGTGGGGATCGCGCCGGCCGCGGCGGCACAGGCCGCGGTGCAGCCGTCGCAGCAGGACACCCAGTACCTGCAGGCCGTGCACCAGGTGAATCTGTTCGAGATCACCGCGGGTGACCTGGCCCAGCAGAAGGGCCAGAGCCAGGGGGTCAAGGACCTGGGCGCCCGGCTCAAGACGGACCACACCCAGCTCGACCAGACGGTGCAGCAGACCGCGTCGCAGCTGGGCGTGGAGTTGCCGAGTGAGCCCACCGCGGATCAGCAGTCCGTCATCGACCAGCTGAACAACGCCAGCGGCGAGGAGTTCGACCGGCTCTGGGTGACCAGCGAGCTGGCCGGCCACGTCCAGGCCATCCAGGCCACCCAGACGGAGATCTCGCAGGGCTCCGAACAGTCGGTGGTCCAGCTGGCCCAGACCGCCCTGCCGACGCTGCAGGCGCACTACGACGCGCTGGTGCAGCTGGCGGAGCAGCTGGGCATCCCGGTGCCGCAGACCAGCGCCAGCGGCACCCCGAGCCCGGGCGGCACGACGCCGGCTCCGGGTGGCACCACCGAGACCCCGGCTCCGGGCGGCACCACCACCGAGTCGCCGGCTCCGGGCGGCACCATCGAGACGCCGGCTCCCGCGGGTAGCTGACGTCGCCTCACCACGACGGGCGGTCCGCCTCCGGGCGGGCCGCCCGCCGGGCTTCAGGTTAAGGAAGGCACCGTCCTATCGCGTACGCGATAGGACGGTGCCTTCCTTACACCCGCGTGTCAGTCGGCGTTCGCGAGGCCGATCGCGAAGGCCTCCTCCAGATCGTGCTGGGAGTACGCCCGGAAGGCGATGTGCGACTCGGTGTTGAGCACCCCGGGCACCTTGGAGATGCTGCCGGCGATCACCTGGGCGATCTGCTCGAACTCCCGGACCCGGACCATCGCGATCAGGTCGACGTGGCCCGCCACCGAGTAGACCTCGCTGACGCCGGGCAGGTTGGCCAGGTTCTCGGCCACCTCGGGGATCGAGTCGGTGGCGCAGTCGATCAGCACGATCGCGGTGATCACGGGACATTTCTCCGTTCGTCGGCGTCGTCGCCCATGCTAGAGGCTTCCCCGGCCCGGGGACGGCGGTGTGCCGGGGACGGTGAGGGCGGTTCCGGCGCGTACCGCGTCGCGCAGGTGCTCGCCGGGCCCGACGGTGGCGCCGGGCCAGACGACCGCCCGCTCCACGTCGCCGTGCACGACGGCGCCCGCGCCGACCACCGCCGAGCGGCAGCGGCCCGTCACCGTGGCCGTCGGGTCCACCAGGTTGCCGCCGCCGGCCGCGTGCAGGTTGGCCGCCAGGTAGTCGGCCGGGGTGCCGGTGTCGTAGAAGGTGCCGGGGTACGGCACGACGGTCAGCGCGCCGGCCGCCTCCGCCGGACGCCAGAGCGCCCGGACGAGGTCGCCGAACCCGACCGGCAGCTCCCGCACCAGCCGCCACGGCAGCAGCGAGAAGCCGGTGAAGACGTGGCCGTCGAAGGTGCCCGGTGCCGCCGGGTCAGGGGCGGGCTGGCCGAGCAGGCGTACGGAGTCGCCGTCCCAGTCGTGCAGCAGCGCGGCGATGTCGGGGCCCGGGGGACGGGCCGGGTCGGCGAGGTAGGCGTCGGCGTTGCCGACCAGCACCCCGCGCCCGGCGATCCAGTCCCGCAGGTTCGCCACGCCGCCGGCGGTGCCGAGCGGGTCGCCCGGCTCGACCGAGAGGTGGGCGCGGTCCCCGACGTGCTCGACGACCTGGTCGCCGAGGTAGCAGGCGTTGACGGCGACCCGGCCGGGCCCGACCAGGCCGAGCCCGGCCAGCCGGTGCAGCGCCCGGTCGAGCAGCGGCACGTTGCCGACCGGGCAGAGCGCCTTGGGCAGCCGCTCGGTCAGCGGCCGCAGCCGGGTGCCCTCGCCGGCGGCGAGCACCACCGCGCAGACCTCCGCCGGGGCTGCGGTCACGGCTTCCTGTCGGGCACCGGTGGCGGGAACTGCCCGGCCAGCGGCCCGATGTCGTAGTACGCGAGCAGCCGGGCCGTCGGCCAGGTCAGCTTGGGCAGGTCGTCCAGCGGGTGCCAGGCGGCCTCGTAGACCTCGGCCCCGTCGACCTTCAACTCGGTGCTCGACGCCGGCACCTCGGCGGTGAACACGACGTCCACCCAGCCCTTGGCGTGCACCACGGCGTTCGGCACGGCGGGGCTCAACTGCCGGGGCGACAGCCGGATGCCGGACTCCTCGTGCAGCTCCCGGGCGGCGCCCACCACCGGCGCCTCGCCCTTCTGCAACAGGCCGGCCGGCAGGCCCCAGCCCCTGCCGGGCGGCTGACGCAGCAGCAGCAGCCGGCCCGCGCCCGCCGCCTCGCTGTCCCGGACCAGGGTGACCGCGCCGACGATGTACTTCGGCACGGCCAGCCGGACCAGGCGGCGGCGTACCGGCAGTGGCAGCCGGTAGAAGACCTGGTAGGCGACGGCTCGACCGGTGGCGCGCGAGCGGGGGATCATGCGTCCAGGCTAGTGGCCGCGAGGAGCGTTCGGACCACCCGGGCCCGGGGCGGTCACTGCCGGTGGTCCACCAGGTCGATGAGCTGGCGTACGACCGTGTCCGGTTCGATCACCCGGTCGAAGACCGCGACCAGCAGCGTCTCCAGGTCGGGGTAGCCCAACTCCTCCGACAGCCGCAGCAGCGGCAGGTCGCTGGCGAGGCCCCGGTCGTGCTTGCGCAGGGCCAGCCCGATGGTGGCCCGGCCGAGGCGGACCTTGTCGGTGATGGAGATGCCGGGCTCGGTGTGCTCGGCGAACCACCGGCTGATCTGCATTTGCGCCTGCGGCGACTTGACGAAGCCGAGCCACTCCCGGCGGGGGCCACGCGGGGCGACGTCGGCGTCGAAACCGTTCGCCGCGTCGGTCTCGGTGAAGATCTCCACCACGTCGCCCTCGTCCAACTCCGAGGAGAGCGGGGCCAGCCGGCCGTTGATCCGCGCCGCGAGGCAGTGGTCGCCCCGCTCGGTGGCCAACTCGTACGCGAGGTCCACCGGGGTCGCCCCGGCGGGCAGCACGACCTGTCGCCCGTCGGCGAAGACCTGGATCTGCGCCTCGGCGAGGTCGCAGCGCAACGATTCGAGGAACTGGGCCGGGTCGGCCGCGTCCTGCTCCCAGTCGAGCACCCGGCGCAGCCAGTCGAGCTGCTCCGCACGGGCCGTGCCGCCGCCGGAACGCGGGAAACGGAAGTCGGCGGCGACCCCGTACTCCGCCGAGCGGTGCATCTCCACGGTGCGGATCAGCACCTCGACGGTGCGGTTCCTGGGCCCGCAGACGGTGGTGTGCAGCGAGCGGTAGAGGTTGTTCTTGGGGGAGGCGATGAAGTCCTTGAACCGGCCGGGGACCGGTCGCCACACGCCGTGGACCGCGCCGAGCGCCGCGTAGCAGTCGGTCGCCGGGCCGTCCACCACGATCACGATGCGGGGCAGGTCGAAGGGGGCGCTGTGGCCACCGGCCACGGTGTCCTTCCAGATCGAGTAGAGGTGCCGGGAGCGGGGGGTCACCGCCGCGTCCACCCGGCTGCGGCGCAGGGCCGACTTCGCGCTGGTGACCACCTCGTCGAGGTACGCGTCCCAGCCGGGCCGGTCGTGCACGTGCCGGGCGATCCGGGCGTGCTCGTCGGGCTCCAGGTGCAGCAGCACCACGTCGTCGAGCTCGCGCTTGAGCGTCTGGATGCCGAGCCGGTCGCAGAGCGGGACCAGCACCTCCTGCGTCTTACGGGCGATCCGCTCCCGGGACGCCGCGGACCGGACGCCCAGGGTGCGCATGTTGTGCAGCCGGTCGGCCAACTTGATGATCAGGACCCGGACGTCCTTGCCGGCCGCGATGATCATCTTGCGGATCGTCTCGGCCTCGGCGGCCTTGCCGTAGAAGGCCTTGTCGAACTTGGTCACCCCGTCGACCAGGTGCGCCACCTCCGGCCCGAAGTCCTCGGCGAGCGCCTGGAGGGTGTAGCGGGTGTCCTCCACGGTGTCGTGCAGCAGCGCGGCGACCAGGGTGATGGCGTCCATGCCGATCTCGGCGCAGATCTGCGCCACCGCCAGCGGGTGCGTGATGTAGGGCTCGCCGCTCTTGCGGAACTGCCCGCGGTGCATGTTCTCCGCGATCGTGTAGGCCCGGCGCAGCACGGAGGGCTCGGTGCCGGGATGGATCGTCCGGTGGGTCCGGACGAGTTGGCTGACCGGATCGGTGTCGGCGGTGGGCCAGCTCAGCAGCGAGCGCAGCCGGCGGGCCAGCGGCAGCTCGCCCGCCTGGGTCGGAAGGGCGCCCCCCAGGGCGGCGCCGTGTCCGGCGTCGACGTCCACGTGGGACACCTCCTCACCCCGGCTCCACGGCCGCCGAAACCCGGCAACCGGGAGCAGGCCCACGAAACGGGCAGGACTGCACTTCTCTAACAGCCTAAGGGAGTGGAGGTAGTCCGATCGGTCACTTGGTCATGGGCGTTCGGTCGAGCTTTGGTGGGAAGCGGCGTTCTCGGCCTTGCGCAGCAGGTCGCGGAAGCGGGCCGCACCGGCCACGGGGGACGCCCAGCCGGACGACATCTCCACCAGCCTGGTCTCCGGTCGCTCCAACCAGGACAGGATGCGTTCGGTCTCCTCGGCCGAGGCGCGCGGGACCGGGCCGTGGCCGGGCGGGACGGTCTCGGCGGTCGCCCGGATCGCGGCGATCGTCGGTCGGGGGTGGACGCCGGCGGGTGAGACCCCCGCCCCGGCCAGCCGGCCGTGCCGCACCAGCGCCAGCTCCCAGCCGCCGCGGGCCGCCGGACGCGCGGCGGCCAGCTCGGCGATCCCGGTCAGCGCCGTCAGCCGTTGCATCCGCACGGTCGCCCGCAGCACCGCCGCCAGCCGGGACCGGGCCACCGCCGCCTCCTCGTAGCGCTGGGCGTCCGAGAGCGTGTCGATCCGGGCGAGCAGGGCGTCGACCACCCGCTGCGGGTCGCTGGCGGTGGCGGTGCGGAACGGCGCGACCGCGCGGGCGTCGTACTCCTCGGGGGAGATCCGGTGCTCGCAGGGCGCCGGACAGCGACCCAGCTCGGCCAGCGCGCAGGCCGGCGTGACCGTGCGCAGCGAGAGCCGGTGGGTGCACTGGCGCAGCGGCACGGCGTCGTGGAAGCCGGCGGCGGCCAGCTCCGCCGCCCGACGGGAGCTGAACGGCCCGAGGTAGGCGGCGTCGCCGGGGGAGATGGCCCGGACCACCGACAGCCGGGGGTACGGCCCGTCGGTCAGCTTCAGCCAGAGCACCCGCTCCGGGAACTTCGACCGCCGGTTGTACGGCGGGGCGTGCGCCCCGATCAGCCGCAGCTCGCGGACCTCCGCCTCCAGCGAGTGGGCGCACTCCACCGCCTCCACCCGCTCCGCGGCGGCGAGCATCTCGGAGATCCGGGCCCGCTTCTCCGCCGCCGTGAAGTAGCTGCGCACCCGGGTGGCGATGTCGCCGGAGGTGCCGACGTAGAGCGGCCGGTCGTCGGCGGCCCGGAAGATGTAGACCCCCGGCGCCTTGGGCAGGCCCTCGGCCAGGTGCCGCTTGCGTCGCTGGGTGGGGGTGACCGCCCGGGCGAACTCGATGGCGTCGCCGACGGTGTCGACCCGGTGCCCGCCCAGCCGGGCGATCAGCCCGTGCAGCACGTCGACGGTGGCCTTGGCGTCGTCGAGCGCCCGGTGGGTCGGCTGGGTGGCGGTGCGGAAGTAGGCCGCGAGGGTGCCGAGCTTGCGGTTGGGCACCTCGTCGCGGGTGAGCACCCGGCGGGCCAGCGCGGCGGTGTCGAGCACCCGCGGGTTGGGCCAGCGGTAGCCGTGCTTCGCGCACGCGGCCTTGAGGAAGCCCACGTCGTAGGGGGCGTTGTGGGCGACCAGCACGGCGTCGGTGATGAACTCCAGGAAGCTCGGCAGCACCTGCTCGATCGGCGGGGCCGGCACCAGCATGGCCTGGGTGATGCCGGTGAGCACGGTGATGAACGGGGGGATGGGCACGCCGGGGTTGACCAGGGTGGCGAGCACGCCCAGCTCCTCGCCGCCGCGCACCTTGACCGCGCCGATCTCGGTGATCCCGCCGCCGTCCGGCGCGCCGCCGGTGGTCTCCAGGTCGACCACCACGAACGTCGTCGCGTACAGCGGCAGCGCCGGGTCGACCCCGCCCGCGCCGGGGTCGAAACCGGCCAGCGGCTCCTGGACGTACTCGGTCTGTGCCATCGGCGGCACGCTAACGGTCCGGTCCGACACTCCCGTCCCAACGGCATCAGACGTCACCACCGGTCTAGGATGAGAGATCGGCTCACTCACCGGGCGGTGGGCCCGGTCGCGGTGGGAGACTTGCCACATGCCCCTCACCGAGCCGCACGACGACCACCTCCGGCAGGAGGATCCGGTCGACGCTGCGCGCGACCCCGGTGAGGGCGCCCCCGCCGGGACCACCCCGGCCTCCGAGGCGTCTGCTTCGGCGCCCGAGTCCGAAGCGCCCGAGTCCGAGGCTTCCGAGGCTGAGGCGCCCGAGTCCGAGGCTGCCGAGCTTGAGGCGGCGGTGCCCGAGCCGGAGCCCGTGCTGCCGGAGCCGGTCCGCCAGCGCATCGTGGCGCTCACCGCGACGGTGCTGCCCGGGCTGCCCGCCGACGAGGTGCCGGTCCCGCTGCGCCGGGTCGCCAAGTTCGCCCCCAACCGCCGGGCCCGGCTCGGCGCCCCGGCCATCGCCGCCCAGCTCACCGCGGACCCGCTGTTCCGCCAACGGATCACCGCCCGGGTCCTCGCCGACACCGGCGACCTGGGCGCCGCCGTGCTGGAGGGCACCGCGCCGGCCGCCGCCGACCCGGTCGAGGTGGCCGCGCTGGCCTACCTGGCCCGCCCCCGGGGCTGGCGGGAGCTGATCGAGGCCAGCGGCGCGGCGGTCCGCGCCGAGGCCGACAGCGCGGTGGTCGCCGAGCTGGTCCGCGAGGCCGAGCAGCGGGCCACCCGCGCCGAGCACGACCGGGCGGTGGCCCGGGTCGAGGCGGAGAAGCTCCGCGACGAGCTGGCCCGGGTCCGCGAGGAGCTCGGCCAGCTGCGCGAGGAGAGCCGGCAGCTGACCCGGTCGCTGCGCGAGACGCAGGCCCGCGAGCGCAAGGCCACCGAGCTGCTCGCCACCGAGCGGGGGCGGGCCGCCCGCGCGACGGCGGACGCCGACGCCGAGCTGCGCCGGGTGCGGGCCCGGCTGGCGGAGGCGGAGGCGGCGGCGGGGGTCGCCCGGGCCAGCGCCAAGGAGGCCCGCTCGGTCGACGACGCCCGGCTCTGGCTGCTGCTGGAGACCATCGGGCAGGCCGCCGTCGGGCTGCGCCGCGAGCTGGCGCTCGATCCGGTCGACAAGCTGCCCGCGGACTTCGTCGCCGACGCCTTCGCCGACCAGACCACCGCCCCGGCGGCCGGCGCCGCGACGCGCGCCCGGGACACCGACGACCCCGCCCGCCTCGACCAGCTCCTCGCCCTGCCCCGGGCGCACCTCGTCGTCGACGGCTACAACGTGACCAAGCGCGGCTTCGGCGAGATGTCCCTGGAACAGCAGCGCAAGCGGCTGATCACCGGCCTGGGCGGGATCGCCGCGCAAACCGGCGACGAGGTCACGGTGGTCTTCGACGGCGCCGAACGGATGCACGGGCTGCCGCCGGCGCCGCGCGGCGTACGGGTGCTCTTCTCCCGCAAGGGGGAGACCGCCGACGAGCTGATCCGGCGCCTGGTCCGCGCCGAGCCGCCGGGACGGCCGGTGGTCGTGGTCTCCTCCGACCGGGAGGTCGCCGACGGCGTACGCCGGCACGGGGCGTACCCGCTGGGCGCCGACTCACTGCTGCGCCGCCTGGCCCGTTCCTGATCGGGGCGCTTGATCGCTTTCGGGCCGTCCGCGACCGGTTGTCCCTTTTCTGTCGTACCCCCTGCCTACCGTCGTGGTGACGGACGGTGCTCGGGCGGCGACGGTGACGCCGCGCCCGGTCACCGCAGCGCATCAGGAGGCGAGATGCTCATCGACTGCGCGGGGTGCGGTATCCGGGGGACCGGCTGCGGCGACTGCCTGGTGACGGCCCTGCTCGACGATTCGTCCCCGGCCGCCGGGCTGGACGGCGCGGAGGCCCGGGCGATCGAGGTGTTCGCCCGGGCCGGGTTCGAGGTGGAGGTCCTGCCCGCTCCCGGGCCGGCCGGGCGGCGCACCCGACGCCGCCGCGTCGCCTGACGGGCCACGGCCGGTGCCCCGACGACGCCCGTCCCCCGGGCCGGTGGCTCGGGGAACGGACGTCGGTAGCGACGGTCAGCGGGACGGGTCCCGGTTGAACAGCTTCTTCGACCAGAGATAGCCGACCAGCGCGATGGCGGCGCACCAGGCCGTCGCGAGCGCGGCGTTCGTCCCCACCGGCCCGCCGGTCAACAGGCCGCGCAGGGTCTCGATGATGGGGGTGAAGGGCTGATATTCGGCGAACTGCCGCAGCCCGTCGGGCATCGAGTCGGTGGGCACGAACCCGCTGCCGATGAAGGGCAGGTAGGTCAGCGGCATGGGCAGGTTGCTCGCCGTCTCGACGCTCTTGGAGACCAGCCCCAGCGCGACCGAGAGCCAGACGAAGGCGAAGGCGGTCATGACCAGCACGCCGGCGGCCGCCAGCCAGGCCAGTGCGCCCGTGGTGGGCCGGAATCCGATCAGCAGGGCGACCCCGGTGACCATCGCCAGGCCGAGAATGCTCTGCGCCAGGCTGGCCAGCACGTGGCCGGTCAGCACCGACGCCCGGGCGATCGCCATGGTCCGGAAGCGGGCGATGATGCCCTCGGTCATGTCCATCGCGACCGACACCGCCGTCCCGGTGGCCGCCAGGCCGGCGGTCATCAGCAGGATCCCCGGGGTCACGTAGTTGACGTAGTCGCCCCGGTCGCCCGCACCGCCGCCCAGCCCGGCGCCGAGGGTGCCGCCGAAGACGTAGACGAACAACAGCAGCAGCATGACGGGCATGCCGACGAGCAGCACCGTCATCGACGGGTAGCGCACCCAGCGGCGCAGGTTGCGGCGCAGCATCGTGCCGGAGTCGCGGACGGCGTACGTCACAGTGCTCATCGGGGGGTTCCCACCTTCTGGGGCTGGCCGGTGAGGGCCAGGAAGACGTCGTCGAGATCGGGCGTGTGCACGGACAGCGACTCCACGGCGATCGACTCGCGGTCCAGCAGGTCGAGCAGGTCCCGCAGCGACCGGACACCGCCGTCGCCGGGCACGTGCAGGGTGAGCTCGGCGGCGTCGCGGGACTGCCCGGGCAGCACCCGGACGGCCGTGTCGAACGCGGCCCGGTCGGCGAAACGCAGGCTGACGTGCCCGCCGGGGACGAGCCGCTTGAGTTCCGCCGGGCTGCCCTCGGCCACCAGGCGACCGTGGTCGAGCACGGCGATCCGGTCGGCGAGCTGGTCCGCCTCCTCCAGGTACTGGGTGGTGAGGAGGATGGTGACGCCGTCCGCCACCAGGTCCCGGACGATCTGCCACATGGCCTGCCGGCTGCGCGGGTCGAGCCCCGTGGTGGGCTCGTCGAGGAAGACGACGCGGGGGCGGCCGACCAGACCCATGGCCAGGTCGAGTCGCCGGCGCATCCCGCCGGAGTAGCTGCCGGCGGGCTTGCCGGCCGCCTCGACCAGGTCGAACATCCTGAGCAGGCCCCGCGCGCGCTCCCGTCCCTCGGCCCGGGGCAGGTGGTGCAGGTCGGCCATGAGCCGCAGGTTCTCCTCGCCGGTGAGCAGTCCGTCGACGGCGGAGAACTGGCCGGTCACGCCGATCGCGGCGCGTACGGCGTCGGGCTCCCGCGCGACGTCGTGACCGGCCACCCGCGCCTCGCCGGAGTCGGCGCCGATCAGGGTGGACAGGATCTGCACGGTGGTGGTCTTGCCGGCGCCGTTGGGGCCGAGCAGGGCGAAGATCGTCCCTGCGGCGACGGCGAGGTCGATCCCGTCGAGCACCACGTGATCGCCGAAGGACTTCCGGAGGCTGGTGACCGTGATGGCCGCCGGGGCCGAGCTGGGTGGCATGTCTTCTCCTTCACGCCGGCCGTCGGGCCGGTCGGGGCGGGCCGGCCGTCGGGGCCGGTCGGGCGGGCGGGCGGAGCGGTGGTTCAGCAGCGGCGGATCACGATGTCGCCGAAGGAGGTCCGGGCGGTCACCCGCACGGCGCCCTCGGGCTCGCCGGGCGGTTCGTACGCCTCGAGGTGGTTGTCCACGCGGCCGAGCTGGGTGTGCAGGTCGAGCAGGGCGGCGGTGCCGGAACGGACGCCGATGTCGAGCCCGCCGGTGGCGGTGCGGACCGACACCGTGCCCGCCGAGACCTCGCCGATGCGGATGTCGCCGTTGGCGGCCGTGGCGGTGACCGGACCGTGCGCCCGGTCCACGGTGGTCTCGCCGTTGGCGGCCTTCACCCGTACCTCGCCGGTGACCGTGCCGAGCCAGCTGTCGCCGTTGGAGTTCTTGACCACGGCGTCGCCGTCGACCTGCTGCACCTGGATCCGTCCTGATCCGGTGCTGATCCGGGCCGCACCGGCCACCTGCCCGACGCGGACGCCGCCGGCGGAGGTGTCGAGGTCGACGTCGGCGGTCTGCTCCAGCTGGATGTCGCCGGTCGCGATCCGGACCCGGCAGCTGCCGAGCCGGCCGCTGCCGCGGAACGCCGCCACGGAGGCGTCGCCGTGCAGGTGCGAGCCGGTGGGCAACCCGATCGTCACGTCGACGGAGCCGGGCTTGCCGAACAGCCCGAACCCGCGCTGCCGGGGCGACCTGACGACGAGCCGGCCGTCGGCGTACTCCACCCGGGTCTGTTCGGCGGCCCGTACGTCGGCTTCGGTGGCGGCGTTGCTCGGGCGGACCTCGACGTGGGTGTCGGTGCGGTCGGTGGCGGTGAGCTGGACGTCACCGACGACGAGGTCGACGGTGGCCGAGATGGGGGTCGGGGTGTCGAATGTGGGCACGGCGCAGTCCCTTCTGGCGGGTGGGTGTCCCGGAGCGGGACGGATGGTCGGAGGCGTGCGGCGGACCGGCGGGCGGCTCAGCGGGCCCAGCCGGTGTAGCGCTCCCCGCTGAACGGGGCGCGTCGCTGCGGCTGCCGGCCCGCCCCGCTGGACGCCACGGCGGCCGTGGCCGCCCGGACCAGCCAGGCGTTGACCGAGAGGCCGTCGCGGGCGGCCGCCTCCTCGATGCGGCTCTTGAGGTGTTCGGAGAGGCGGAAGCTGATCCGCGAGGTGGCGCCCTCCTCGGCGTCCGCCGCCGGCGGGACGGCCGGCTCGGGAGCCCCGGCCTCGCCCGGCAACTCCGGGCCGGCCGGTGGTGGCGTCACGACGAAGCTCGGCTCCCGCCCACGCAGGCGCAGTTCGACCGACCCGGGGGCCAGGTCGCGGGTGATCTCGGCCGCCGCCGCGGTCAGCGCGTCCAGGAGCGCCAGCCGGAGCGCCGAGTCGAGCGTCCCCGCCAGTCGCTCGGCGAGTGCGCGGGCCTCGTCGCCGCCGAGTTCGGCGACGCCGGCCAGTTCCTGCCGGAGGTTGTCGACATACGACGTCAGGTCCATGACGTCACTATGGCATCAAGGTGACGTCATGGCAAGCCGTAATGACTTCGGATGGCGTCATGATGGCAACTGGTGACGCCAGTGGGGGTGGATCGGCCGCCGGGGCCGCGGGTGCCGGGCCGCGCGGGCGGCGGCGCGGCGGGCAATAGGATGGGCGGTCACGGCGGAGGGAGCGGCGGCATGACGCGGGTACGGATGCGCACTGCTCGCGACGACGCGGCGCCAGGACGGCTGCGGTGACCCCGCGCGGCTGGGCGCTGCTCACCCTCGCCGGGCTGACCCTCGCCCTCCTCGTCGCGGCGGCGCTGCTGATCCCGTGGCACCGGCCGCCGGCTCCCCGGGCCGACCAGCTCGCCGCGCTGGGCGACCTCCCCGCCGAGCAGGTGGCCCGCAGCCGGGAGTTCCGCTCCGCGCTGCGCCCCGCCGGCTGGGCCGCCATCGCGATCGGCCTGCTGGTGGCCCTGCTGCTCGGCCTGACCCCGCTGGGCAGTCGGCTCGTCGAGCTGGCCGGGCGCCCGTTCGGCGACCACTGGGCCGCCCAGGCAGTCCTCGGCGGGCTCGCCGTGGTGCTCGTCGCCGACCTGGTGACCCTCCCGTTCGCCGCCTGGCGGCAGGGCGTGCTCACCCGCTACGGACTGAGCACCAACGGCTGGGGCGGCTGGACCGTCGACCTGCTCAAGTCGTACGCGGTCAGCGCCGTCATCGGAGCGGTGGCGCTGCTCGGCTTCTACACCGTCGTCCGGCTGTCGCCGCGCTGGTGGTGGGCGTTCGGTGCGGCCGGCGCGGCGACCCTGGTGGTGCTGCTCTCCTTCGTGCTGCCGGTGCTCGTGGAGCCGGTCTTCAACAGGTTCACCCCGATGGAACAGGGCCCGCTGCGCACCCAGCTGACGCAGCTGGCGGCCCGGGACGGTGTCCCGGTGCGCGACGTGCTGGTCGCCGACGCCTCGCGCCGCACCCGGGCGGTCAACGCGTACGTCTCCGGGCTCGGGCCGACCCGGCGGGTGGTGGTCTACGACACGCTGCTGCGCGAGGCGACACCGGCCGAGGTGACCGCCGTGGTGGCCCACGAGCTGGGGCACGCGAAGGACCGGGACGTCGCGGTCGGCACGCTGACCGGGGCGCTGGGCGCCGCCGCCGCGGTGGTCGCGCTCTACCTGCTCGGCTCCGCCGGCCCGCTGCTGCGGCTGGCCGGCGTCGACTCGGTCGCCCAGCCGCGCGCGTTCCCCCTGCTGGTGGCGCTGGTGACGGTGGCCGGGCTGGTCTCCGCGCCGGCGCAGGCGCTGATGTCGCGGCGGGTGGAGGCGCGCGCCGACGCGCACGCGCTCGCGTTGACCGGCGACCCGGCCGCCTTCGAGGCGATGCAGCGGCGGCTCGCCGGCATCAACCTCGCCGACCCCGATCCGCCACGCTGGGAATACCTCTACTCCGCCACGCACCCGTCCACGGTCGAGCGGATGGCCGCCGCCCGCGCCCACGCCAGGGAGGCCGGCCGATGAGCCGTACGCTGCTGATCACCAACGACTTCCCGCCGCGCCCCGGCGGGATCCAGTCCTTCGTGCACAACCTCGCGGTGCGCCAGCCCGCCGGGTCGGTGGTCGTCTACGCCTCGACGTGGCGGGGCGCGGAGAAGTTCGACGCCGACCAGCCGTTCGAGGTGGTCCGGGACCGCACCCGGGTGCTGCTGCCCACGCCGCTCGTGGCCCGCCGGGCCGCCCGGCTGGCGCGCGCGTACGACTGCGACACGGTGTGGTTCGGCGCGGCGGCCCCCCTCGGGCTGCTCGCCGCGGGCCTGCGCCGCCGGACGGGCATCCGCCGGGCGGTGGCGCTGACCCACGGGCACGAGGTCGGCTGGGCCGCGCTGCCGGCCGCCCGGGCCGCGTTGCGGCGGATCGGGCGCGGCGTCGACGTGACGACCTACCTGGGCGAGTACACCCGGGTGCGGCTGGAACGGGCGCTGCACGGGGTGACCGAGCTGCACCGGCTCGCCCCCGGGGTGGACGTGGACGCCTACCACCCGTCGGTCGACGGCGAACCGGTCCGGCTCCGGCTCGGCCTGGCCGACCGCCCGGTGGTGGTCTGCGTGTCCCGGCTGGTGCCGCGCAAGGGGCAGGACATGCTGATCCGGGCGATGCCCGAGATCCGCCGCCGGGTGCCCGACGCCGCGCTGCTCGTGGTCGGCGGCGGGCCCTACCGGGCCACGCTGGAGAAGCTGGCCCGCCAGACGGGCGTCGACCGGGACGTGGTCTTCACCGGCTCGGTGCCGTCGGCCGAGCTGCCGGCCCACTACGCCGCCGGCGACGTCTACGCCATGCCGTGCCGCACCCGCAACCGGGGCCTGGACGTCGAGGGGCTCGGGATCGTCTACCTGGAGGCCTCCGCGACCGGCCTGCCGGTGGTCGCCGGCGACTCCGGTGGCGCGCCGGACGCGGTCCGCGAGGGCGAGACGGGTTTCGTGGTCCGTGGCCGCGACGTCGCACAGCTCGCCGACCGGGTGGCCACGCTGCTCGCCGACCGGGACCTGGCCCGCCAGTTCGGCGCGGCCGGTCGCGCGTGGGTGGAGCGGGAGTGGCGCTGGGAGGCGCAGGCGCAGCGGATGGCCGCCCTGCTCGCCGGCTGACGGCGCCGCGGTCTCAGCGCAGGCGGGCCAGGACGCGCTCGGCGGAGTCCGGACGGCCGAAGTGCCAGCCCTGGCCGGCGTCGCAGTCGATCGCCCGCAGCCGCTCCGCCTGCCCGGCGGTCTCCACGCCCTCGGCGGTGACGGTCAGGTCCAGCGCGTGCGCCAGCGAGACGAGCGAGGCGAGGATCCGCTCGTCGGCCCGGGCCTCCGGCGCCCGCAGCCCGGCCACGAACTCCCCGGCCACCTTCAGCTCGGTCACCGGCAGGTCCCGCAGGTACGCCAGGTTGCAGTAGCCGGTGCCGAAGTCGTCGATGGCGATCCGGACGCCGAGGTCGGCGAGCACCCGCAGGGCCCGCACCGGCTCCTCGGCGGTGCTCATCATGGTGCTCTCGGTGATCTCCAACTGGAGCCGTTCCGGCGACAGCCCGGTGTGCCGCAGCAGCGCGCGTACCTCCTGGACCAGGCCGGCGCGGCGTACCTGCCGCACCGCCAGGTTGACGCTGACGAACGGGGCCGGCCCGGTGCCGACGGCCCAGCTCTCGGCCTGCCGGCACGCCTCGGCCAGCACCCACCCGCCGAGCGGGACGATCAGCCCGGTCTCCTCGGCCAGCCCGATGAAGCTGTCGGGCCGCAGGACGCCCAGCTCCGGGTGCCGCCAGCGCACCAGGGCCTCCATGCCGAGGACCCGGCCGTCGCGCAGCGAGGTCAGCGGCTGGAAGTCGAGGTAGAACTCGCCCCGCTCCAGCGCCGCGGGGATGGCCGCGGAGAGCGCGTAGCGGGCCAGGTCCTGGCGGTCCCGGTCGGCGTCGTAGAGCGCCCAGCGGGCGCCACCGGCGGCCTTCGCCCAGTGCAGCGTGCTGTCGGCCGCCCGCATCAGGTCACCGGGGGAGGTGCCGGCGACCTCCCGCTCGACGATGCCGATGCTCGCCGAGACGCTCAGCTCGTGCCCGTCCACCAGCACCGGCTCGCGTACCGCCGCGAGGGCGGTCTCGGCGACGGCGACGGCGTCGTCGGTGCCGGTGGTGCCCTCGACCAGGACGACGAACTCGTCCCCGCCGAGCCGGGCGACCAGGTGCCCGTCGAGGGCCAGGCGGAGCCGGTCCGCCACGGCCACCAGCAGCCCGTCGCCGACCTGGTGCCCGTGCGAGTCGTTGACCACCTTGAAGCGGTCGAGGTCGAGGAAGCAGACGCCGAGGCGCGCCGAGCCCCCGGCGGGCGAGTCGATGGCCGCGCTGAGGCGCTCCGTCAACAGCGTGCGGTTGGGCAGGTCGGTCAGCGGGTCGTGGGTGGCCTGGTGGCGGAAGCGCGCCTCGCTGCTGCGCAACGCCCGCTCGGCCTCCGCCCGGGCGGTCATCGCGGCCCGGCGGATCGTCTCCTGCTCGTCCAGCGTCCGGTCCCGCATGGCGCGGGCGTAACCGGTGGTCACGGCGGCCAGCAGCCGGGCCAGCCGGTCCTCGACCTCCTCCTCGACCAGGCCGAGGTCGCGGGCCAGTCGGAGCTGGACGACCTCGACCGTACGACCCAGCGCCTCGGCCGAGGCGATGTGGGCGGCGACCAGTTCAGTGCCCACCCGGTGGCCGACCCGCAGATCGATCGGCTCGGCCAGCAGCGCCGCCGCGAGTTCCTCGGTGAGGCGTTGCAGCAGCGCCTCCAGCTCGGCCTGGGTCATCGGCAGGTAACTGGTGCCGGAGACGGCCTTGGCCCACGCCCGGGCGAAGGTCCCCGGGCGGGACGGGTGCCGCACGGTGGTGCCGGTCGGGGCGACGGTGGTCGCCCCGGGCGGCTCAGCCACCGAGTCGCCCGACGCCGCCGATGAAGGCCGCCCGCTCGGCGTCCTCGGCGCTGTCGGGGGAATCCGGGCGCCACTGCGGCACCCAGACCACGCCGGGATCGACCAGCTCGAAGCCGTCGAAGAGGGCGGTGAGTTCGCCGCGGCTGCGGATCCACAGCGGATTGTCGGTCCGCCGGTAGACCCGTTCGGCGTCGGCCCGCTCGTCGTCGCCGCGGCCGTCGGCGCTGGCCTGCGAGAGCACCAGGTAGCTGCCCGGCGCCAGCGCCTCGCGCAGCGTCCGCAGCAGCTCGGCCGGCCGGTCGTCGTCGGGCACGAAGTGCAGCACCGCCACGATCATCACGGCGATCGGCTGGTCGAAGTCGAGCAGCCGGCGGACGTCGGGGTGGGCGACGATGCGCTCGGGACGGCGCAGGTCCTCCTGCACCACCACGGCACGGTCGTTGCCCTCCAGGATCTCCCGGCTGTGGGCCACCGCCACCGGGTCCACGTCGACGTAGACCACCCGGGCGTCGGGGGCGTCGCGCTGGGCGATCTCGTGCACGTTGCCGACGGTCGGGATGCCCGAGCCGACGTCCAGGAACTGCCGGACGCCGGCGTCGAGGAGGAACTGCACCGCCCGGCGGAGGAACGCCCGGTTCGCCTGTGCCATCAGCGGTGCCTCCGGCACCGCCGCCACCATCGCCTGGGCCGCCGCCCGGTCGACCGCGAAGTTGTGCGAGCCGCCGAGGTAGTAGTCGTACATGCGGGCCACGCTGGGGCGTTCGATGTCGATCTCGTCGGGTGCCCAGTCCGGCCGCTGCATGCGTTCACCCCTCTTGTCGGCGTGCGGGAAACCGTTGCCCGCGCCGGTATTCTGCCGCCTTGTCGCCCGGGAGACCATAGCGCGCCGCGAACCCTTCGACGCCGCCGCGCGAAGCGACGACGACGGGTCCGCGCCGCCCGTGGGCGGTCGCGGACCCGTCGGTGGTACGTCGTCGGGCTCCAGCGGGAGCGGGTCAGAACTTCGGGGCGTCCGGCGCCTCGAGCAGACCGAGCCGCAGCGCGGTCATCAGCGCCTGGGCCCGGTTCGCCGCGCCCAGCTTCTCGTAGAGCTTCGAGATGTGGGTCTTGGCGGTGGACTCGCTGACGAAGAGCTGCTTGGCGATGCCCGCCACGCTCATCCCGTCGGCGAGCAGCCGCAGCACCTGCCCCTCGCGCGGGGAGAGCTGCGGCCCGGACGGGGCCAGCCGGCGCTTCATCGCCTCGGCCAGGTCGGCGGCGGTGAAGGCGCTGGGGGAGGAGGCGGCGTGCCGGGCGGCGGCGACCACCTCGTCCGCCGGCGCGGTCTTGGGTACGAAGGCGCTGGCCCCGGCCTCCAGGGCACCGAAGAGCTGGTCGTCGCCGGCGTACATGGTGAGCACGACGATGCCCATCGAGGCGCTCGACTTGCGCAGCGCCCGGGTGGCCTCCAGGCCGCTGCCGTCGGGCAGCCGCAGGTCCATGATCACCACGTCCGGCTGCAGCGCACCCGCCTGGCGCACCCCTTCCGCCGCCGTGGCGGCCTCCCCGACGACCTCGAACTGCCGGTCGCGCTCGAACGCGTGCCGCAGGCCCTTGCGGATCAGGTCGTGATCGTCGACAAGGAGGACCTTGGTACGGGTGGCCGGTGTCGGACTTGTGGTCATCCTCGGGTTACTCCCCTTCTACTGCCGCTGCGCTACCGCGCACGTTATCGCGCCGGGGCGAGGAGCCGAGCACCACCGCCACGGTCGTGCCGCTCGGTTGCCGCGGCCTGATCTCCAACCGGCCCCGGATACGTTCCGCCCTCTCGGCCATGATCGCAAGACCGTAGTGTCCGTCGGACCGCTGGTCAGCGATCCCCTGACCGTCATCCGACACTTCGATTTGCGCGTACGGGGGGTCGACCTCGCAGGTGACCCAGAGATTCGACGCGCCCGCGTGCTTGCGCGCGTTGGTGACCGCCTCCTGGGCGATGCGCAGCAACTCGGCCTCGGTGGCGGCGGGCAGCCGCGCGGTGGACTCGTCCAGGGACAGGTGCACCCGCAGCCCGCCGGAGGCGCCGACCGTGCGGGCGTACTCGGCGATCGCGGCGGCCAGGCCGCCGTGCCGGTCCACCTCGCTGCGCAGCTCGAAGAGGCTCAGCCGCAGCTCGGTGATCACCCGGGTCACCTCGCCGCGCAGCGTGCGCAGCGCCTCGGCGGTCTCCTGGGGGTCCTCGTCGACGTACGCCAGGGCGTTGTCGATGCCGTAGCCGACCATCACCAGTTCCTGCGCCACCCCGTCGTGGATCTCGCGGGCCAGCCGCTGCCGTTCCTCGTTGGTGGCCAGCGAGCGGACCTCGTCGAAGAGCAGCGCCGCCTCCAGCCGCAGCGCGGCCGGGCGGGTCAGCCCGGTCACCCGGGACACCACGCCGGGCGGGTACGCCTGCGCCGCGTCCGCCTCCAGCACCACCAGCCCGACCGTGCGTACGCCGGCCACCAGCGGCACGATCAGGGCGGACACGTCGCCGCCGCGGTGCGACCGGGCCTGCGAGCGGGCGGCGGTGTGCGGCTGCTGGCTGGCCCACGCGTCGGCGATGGCCGAGTCCGCGTCCAGCGTCGTCTCCCAGTCGACCCGCTCCACGCCCACCTGGGCGAGCACCACCAGCCGGCCGCCGCCGCTGGCCGACAGCACGGCCGCCCGGTCCGCCCGGGCCACGGTGCGCAGCTCCTCCAGCAGGTGCTCGGAGATGCCGCCCGGGTCCAGGGTGGCCCCGGGCAGCTGCCGGGCGACGGTACGCAGCTGGGTGAGCAGCCGGGTCGCCTCGGCGTACGGCTGCGGCTTGCCCTCGTTGCGGACCTGCATGACCCGGTGCAGGCCGCTGGCGGCGGCGAGGCCGAGCCCAGCCAGGATCAGCCACTGGGCGCAGATCACCAGGTAGCCGAGTTCGCCGATCTGCCGCTGGCCGTCGGTCTCGGTGAGGGCGCCCGCGACCAGCAGGGTGGCCGCCGCGACGGCCAGCAGGGCGACGCCCTCGCGGAACCGGCGGCGCAGCGCGGTGACGGTCACGGGGACCGCCAGGTAGGGCAGCACCGCCGAGGCGCCCAGCCCGCCGACGTCCCCGCCGACGGTGGCCACGGCGGCGACCTGGCTCGCGGCCAGCCCCAGCACCAGCACCTCGGCCACCCGGCTGAGCGGGCCGACGGGCCGGTGTTCGGGCGCCAGCAGGGCGGGCAGCCCGGCGACCGCCAGCAGCGCGATCCACCAGAGCTGGCCGGGGTCGTGCGTGGCGTACAGGGTCAGGACGGCGACGAGCGCCAGCATGACCACGCGCGCGGCGGCGGCGAGGGGATGCGGCTGGGGCCGGGGGGGCGTCGAGGCGGGCACGTGACGGATCGTAGTCAGGCCCGGTAGATGTCGGCGATCTCCGCCGCGTACGACTTGTGCACCACCTGGCGCTTGACCTTCAGCGACGGGGTGAGCTCGCCCGTCGCCTCGGTGAAGTCGCGCGGCAGGATCCGGAACACCTTGATCGCCTCGGCCTTGGAGACCGCCTGGTTCGCGGCGTCGACGGCACCCTGGATCTCGGCGCGCAGCCCGTCGTGGTCGCGCAGCTTCTCGACGGGGGTGTCCTCGGGCAGGCCGGCCGAGGCGAGCCAGCGCGGCAGCGCCTCCTCGTCGATCGTGACCAGCGCGGCGATGAACGGCGCCCGGTCGCCGACCACCACGCACTGGCTGATCAGGGGGTGGGCCCGGACCTGGTCCTCCAGCACGGCCGGGGCGACATTCTTGCCGCCGGCCGTCACGATGATCTCCTTCTTCCGGCCGGTGATGCTCAGGAAGCCGTCGTCGTCGAGCTGGCCCAGGTCGCCGGTGCGGAACCAGCCGTCCGCGCTGAGCGCCTCGGCGGTGGCCGTCTCGTTGCGCCAGTAGCCCTTGAAGATCAGATCGCCGGCGATCAGGATCTCGCCGTCGTCGTCGATCCGGATGGTGACCCCCGGCAGCGGTCGGCCGACCGAGCCGATCCGGGTGGCGTCGGGCAGGTTCGCGGCGGCGGCGGGGGAGGTCTCGGTCAGGCCGTAGCCCTCGCACACGTTCACGCCGATGCCGCGGAAGAAGTGGCCGAGCCGCGCGCCGAGCGGGGCGCCGCCGGAGATGGCGTCGCGGCACCGGCCGCCGAGCGCCGCCCGCAGCTTGCGGTAGACCAGCTTGTCGAAGAGCGCGTGCTGCACGCGCAGCGCCAGGCCGGGGCCGCCGGGGGTCTCCAGCGCCTCGCTGTACGCGATGGCGACCTGCTCCGCGCGGGCGAAGATCCCGCCCTTGCCGTCGGCCTCGGCCTTCTGCTTGGCGCCGTTGTAGACCTTCTCGAACACCCGGGGCACCGAGAGCACGAAGGTGGGGCGGAACTCCTGCAACTCGCCGACCAGGTTCTTGGTGTCCGCGCAGTGCCGCATCGTGGCCCGCGCCTGCACCACGCCGATCTGGATGAGCCGGGCGAAGGCGTGCGCCAGCGGGAGGAAGAGCAGGGTCGAGGCGCCCGGCCGGAACAGGTTGGGCAGCACCGGCACGGCGTTGGCGATGTCGGCGTACATGTTCCGGTGGGTCAGCACGCAGCCCTTGGGGCGGCCGGTGGTGCCGCTGGTGTAGATGATGGTGGCGAGGTCGTCGGCGCGGACGGCGGCCCGCCGCCGGTCGATCTCCGTCGGGTCGACCGCCTCGCCGGCCCGGACCAGTTCGGCCACGGCGTCGAGGTCGATCTGCCAGACGTGACGCAGCTCGGGCAGCCGGTCCTGGACGCCGGCGACCAGGGTGGCGTGCGCGCTGCTCTCCACCACGCAGGCCACCGCGCCGGAGTCGGACAGGATCCAGGCGGTCTGGTCGGCGCTGGAGGTCTCGTAGATCGGCACGGTGACCGCGCCGGCCGCCCAGATCGCGTAGTCCAGCAGGGTCCACTCGTAGCGGGTGCGGCTCATCAGGCCGACGCGGTCGCCGGGCTGGACGCCGGCGGCGACCAGACCCCGGGCCGCCGCGACGACCTCGTCGCGGAACTGCCGGCAGGTGACGTCGACCCAGGCGCCTCCCGCGCCGGTGGGGCGGACGAACTGGACCGCGTCCGGGGCGACCTCGGCGTTGTCCCAGACCGGGTCGGTGAGGTTGGCCGCGTCGCCGACGGTGACGATCGGCGGGACGGAGAACTCGCGCACCTGCACTCCCTCGTGCTCACACTGACCGGGCGGGCCGCCACCACGGGTCGGCTCCGTCGAAACCTACCCGCCCCGGCGGCCGGGGCGTAAAGGCAGGTCGCCCAGGCTGCCCGCGGGTCGCCCGCCGGACGCCTCGATCCGGCGTGCCGGGGGCGGCGCGGCGTGGGCGCCGCCGGTGCCGGGTAGCCTCCCTGCATGGCGGACACCTCCACCCAGTCGATCGTCGTCGGCGCGTCACCGGAGCGGGTGGCGGCGGTCATCTGCGACTTCCCGAGCTACCCGGAGTGGACCGAGGCGATGCGGCGGGTCGAGGTGATCGAGGAGTACGAGGACGGCTACGCCAGCCAGGTCCGGTTCACCATCGACGCCGGCGTGCTGGCCGACGAGTACGTGCTGGCCTACGAGTACGCCGAGGACCTCTCCCGGATCGAGTGGCACCTGGTGGCGCCCTCGAAGATGCAGAAGTTCCAGCGCGGCTCGTACGACCTGGACGGCAACCCGGACGGCAGCACGACGGTGACCTACACCCTGGCGGTCGAGCTCTCCGTCGGGATGCTCGGCATGTTCCGCCGCAAGGCCGAAAAAATGATCATGGATACCGCGTTGAAGCAGCTCAAGCGCCGGGTAGAAGCATCCGGTGCGGCGCAGTGACGCGTCCCGCGGCAGGGTAGGGGAGCCGACCATGGGTGCAACGGATCCGGGTTCGGCCCGGGAAGAGGCCGAACGTCTGGTCGCCACGGCGCTGGCCGCCGCCCGGCTGGCCGCAGCCGGCTCGAAGGGCGGCCAGTGGGGTCCGCTCGGTGGGATCGTGTCGAGTGTCCTCGGTCACAGCGGCAGCCCGGGTGCGTCGGCGGGACCGTCCGCGGGTGGTTTCGCCACCGGCGCGACCGAATGCTGCGTCTGCCCGGTCTGCCGGGGCATCGCCGCCCTGCGCGATCCGAGTCCCGAGTTCGCCGAGCGCCTCGCCACCGGCGCGGGCGACCTGGCCGCCGGTGTGGCCAGCCTGCTGCGCGCGTTCACCCCGCCGGAGCCCTCCGCCGACGCCCCCGCAGGGCCGGCGGCCACCCCGGGTCCGGCAGGCGGGGACGACCACGTGTGGCGCGAGGCCACCCGTAGCGGGCATGATTCTCAGCCGGCACCGGAACGGGACGTCTGGTCCGCCGCCACGCGGGCGGAGGACGAGGCCGCCCCGGCCGCCGTACCGCCCGTCGACGTCGCCGGGCAGGCCGCCCCGGGGACCGTCCGGACGTCCACCGACGGGCCCGTGGTCCCCACGTCCCGGGCACCGGGGGACGAGGGCGGGCAACCTCCGGGCGACGGGGCCTGACCAACGCACATCCCGACCACGCGCCGGTCGTCCGCCGGCGCCGGTGCGGGCAGCACAGCAGAGGGGAGTGGCGGCGGTGACGCTGACCATCGGAGTCGACGTCGGTGGCACGAAGGTGGCCGGTGGTGTCGTGGACGCCACCGGCACGGTCCTCGTGCAGGCCCGACGGGACACCCCCGCCGACGACGTCGCCAAGACCCGCGACGTCATCATCGAACTGGTCCGCGAGCTGGCCTCCGGGCACGCGATCGAGGCGGTCGGCATCGGCGCGGCCGGCTGGATCGACGCCAGCCGCTCGACCGTGCTGTTCGCCCCGAACCTGGCGTGGCGGGACGAGCCGCTGCGCGACTACGTCAGCGCCGCCACCGGCCTGCCGGTGATCGTGGAGAATGACGGCAACGTGGCGGCCTGGGCGGAGTTCCGCTACGGCGCGGCCCGCGAGGCCGACGACTCGATGGTCATGTTCACCATCGGCACCGGCGTCGGCGGCGGCATCGTGCTCAGCGGGGAACTGCTGCGGGGCGCCAACGGCATCGCCGCCGAGCTGGGCCACATGCTGACGGTGCCGGACGGCCACCAGTGCGGCTGCGGCCGGCTCGGCTGCATCGAGCAGTACGCCAGCGGCAGCGCCCTGGTGCGGTTCGCCCGCGCCGCCGCCCGGCAGGAGCCGCACCGCGCCACCGGCCTGCTGGAACTGGCCGGCGGCGAGGCCGAGGCGGTCACCGGGCCCATGGTCACCGCCGCCGCGCAGGCCGGCGACCCGGTCTCCACCGAGGCGTTCGCGCAGGTCGGCCGGTGGCTCGGCACCAGCCTCGCCGACATGGCGCAGATCCTCGACCCGCAGGTGCTCGTCGTCGGCGGCGGGGTGATCGAGGCCGGGGACCTGCTGCTCGGCCCGACCCGCAGGTCGTTCGCCGACGCGCTCGCCCAGCGCAGCCGCCTCCCCGTCGCCGAGATCCGCCCGGCCGAGCTGGGCAACACCGCAGGCGTCATCGGCGCCGCCGACCTGGCCCGCCGGATCTGAGGCGGTGACCGTGACGCAGAGTCCGGGCGTGCCGCTGCGCGTCGTGTCGTACAACATCCACAGCCAGCGCGACGACACGGCCGCGCTGGCGGCGGTCGTCCGCGACGCCAGGCCGGACGTGGTGATCGTGCAGGAGGGGCCGCGCCGGTTCCGGTGGCGGCAGAAGTCGGCGGCGCTGGCGGAGTCCTTCGGCCTGGTGGTGGCCGCCGGCGGGCTGCCCGCGCTCGGCAACCTGCTGCTGACCAGCCTGCGGGTGCGGGTGGTGGCCGAGCGCTGCCAGCGCTTCCCGCTCACCCCCGGCCGGCACCTGCGCGGCGCCGCGTACGCCGAGTGCGTGGTCGCCGGCGCGGCCCGGTTCACCCTGGCCGGGTCGCACCTGTCCACCGACCCGGCCGAGCGGCCCGCACAGGCCGCGCTGTTCAAGCGCGAGCTGGACGCGGCCACCAGCCCGGTGGTCGCCGCGGCCGACCTGAACGAGGGGCCGGACGGGCCGGCCTGGGCCACCGTGGCGAGCGGGCTGGCCGACGCCGCCGTGGCGATGGACCGGGCCGACCGGGTCACCTACTCCTGCGCGGACCCCCGGCGGCGCATCGACGCCCTCTTCGTCGATCCGCGGATCACGGTGGTCGACTACGACGTGGTGGACACCCCGCAGACCCGCCGCGCCAGCGACCACTTCCCGGTCCTGGTCGACCTGCTGCTGCCGGCCGCCGACTGACCGTCCGTCGCGGCCGGGGCTGGACAACCCGCTCCGTTGTGGAGAGGATGCTGCGCGACCCGGCACTCGTGCCGCACAAAAGGAGATCCCGGTGTCCACCTCCACCGACCACGGCCGGCCCGACCCGGAGGCGAGCACTCTCGCCCTGACCCGCGACGGCCGGCCGGTCTCCGACCGGGGCGACACCGTCTGCGTCGTCGGCGCGGGGGCCAGCGGTCTGACGGCGATCAAGAACCTGAAGGAACACGGCTTCGGCGTCGACTGCTACGAGCGGGAGACCGGCGTCGGCGGCGCCTGGAACTGGCGGCACGACCGCAGCCCGGTGTACGCGAGCACGCACCTGATCTCGTCGCGGCCCTTCACCCAGTTCCCCGACTTCCCGATGCCGGACGACTGGCCGGACTACCCGCACCACAGCCGGCTGCTGTCGTACTTCGAGCGGTACGCCGACCACTTCGACCTGCGCGGGCACATCTGGTTCGGCACCGAGGTCGTCCGGGTGGAGCCCGTGGCCGGTGACCGCTGGGACGTGACCACCCGCAGCACCGGCGGCTACGGCCCGGAACGCACCTCCCGCTACGCGGCCGTGGTGATCGCCAACGGCCACAACTGGTCGCCGAAGCTGCCCCGCTACGAGGGGCTGGAGGAGTTCCGGGGCGAGGTCATGCACGCCTCGTCCTACAAGGACCCGGCGCAACTGCGCGGCAAGCGGGTGCTGGTGGTGGGCGCCGGCAACACCGGCTGCGACATCGCCGTCGAGGCCGCCCAGCAGGCGTCGCGCTGCTGGCACTCGACCCGCCGGGGCTACTGGTACGCCCCGAAGTACGTCCTCGGCCGCCCCGCCGACCAGGTCAACGACGCGCTGCTGGCACTGCGCGTGCCGCTGCGGGTGCGGCAGTGGCTCTACCACTGGACGCTGCGGCTGACCGTCGGCGACCTGACCCGGTTCGGCCTGCCGAAGCCGGACCACCGGGTCTACGAGACGCACCCGATCGCCAACAGCCAGCTCGTCTACTACGTGGGCCACGGCGCGATCGCGCCGGTGCCGGACGTCGTCCGCTTCCACCCGTACGCCGTCGAGCTCTCCGACGGCCGGGAGATCGACCCGGACCTGGTCGTCTTCGCCACCGGGTACCTGCCGCGCTTCGAGTTCCTCGACCCGAAGGTGCTCGGCGACGACGCGGGGGAGGGCCGCCCGAAGCTCTGGCTGAACGCCTTCGTCCCCGGTCGCCCCACGCTGGCCGTGGCCGGGCTGGTGCAGCCGGACTCGGGCATCTTCCCCCTGTCGCACTGGCAGTCGGTGCTCTTCGCCCGGCTGCTGCGGCTGCGCGTGACCCGTCCCGACCGGGCGGCGGCCTTCGCCGCCCGGGTGTCGGCGAAGGCGGGGGAGCGCTACGCCGGGCCGGTCAAGGACAGCAGCCGGCACTGGTTCGAGGTGGGCCACGCCGACTACCTGCGCGCGGTCCAACGCGCGCTGCACGACCTGGAGGCTTCCCGGTGAGTGCGAGGAGTGCAGCGCAGCGGAGCCCCGCAGTCGCGAACGAAAGGCCGGACCGGTGAGCGCGAGGAGTGAGCTTGCGAGCCCCGCAGTCGCGAACGAAAGGCCGGAACAGTGAGTCAGGTGCGGATCATGCGCGGGCGGGAGTGGGCCCGCCCGGTCCGCCCGGTCCGGCGTGAGGTGCTCGGCGCGACCCCCGAGGTGGAACAGGGACGTCCGCCGCTGCTCTTCGTACCAGGCTTCGGGCACGGCGCCTGGGCGTTCGCCGAGCACTGGCTCGGCCACGCCGCGTCCCGGGGCTTCCCGGCGTACGCGCTGAGCCTGCGCGGGCACGGCGACAGCGGGCCGGCGCCGGAGGCGACGCTGCGGGCGTACGCCCACGACGTGACCCAGGTGGCGGCGGGCCTGCCGCGCCAGGCGGTGCTGGTGGGGCACGGCGCCGGGGCGCTCGTGGTGGCCCACGCGCTGGCCCGCTACCCGGCCCGGGCGGCGGTGCTGGTCGCGCCGGTGTTCGGCGGCTGGGCGACGTTCGGGGCGGCGCTGCGCCGCAACCCGGTCGGCACGCTGCCGGCGGTGTTCGGCGGGCCGCTGCGGCTGCACCGCCGGCAGCTGTTCAGTCGGGAGCTGCCCGAGGCGGAGGCCCGGGGCTACGCGGGCAGGCTGGGGCGGGCCGGCCGGCGCGCCCAGTGGCAGCTGCTGACCGGGCGGGCCGCCGAGCCGGCAGTGGGCGACCCGCCGGTGCTGGTGCTGGGCAGCCCCGACGACCGGGTCGTGCCGTCGGCGGCGCTGACCCGGGCGGCCCGGCGGTACGGCTCCGCCCCGCTGCTCTTCCCCGGCATGGGGCACGACATGATGCTCGACGCCCGGTGGCGGGAGCCGGTCGACGCGATCCTGGACTGGCTGGAGAAGGACCCCGCGCCGACCGGCCGGCCCTGACCGCCCGGGCCGACCGGCGACAGCCCCGCGGCCGACCGGCCGACGCTGACGCCCTAGGCCGGTCGCCTCAGCCGGCGGCGCCCAGCCGGGTCAGCAGCGAGCCGCTGTCGTCGAGGGCGGAGAGGTAGGAGCGGGCCCACGCCCGGATGTCGTGCCGGTGCAGGTGCGCCCGCATGGCCCGCATCCGCGCGCCGAGGTCGTCCGGGCCCGCCCGCAGCGCCGCGAGCAGCCCCTGCTTGAGCCCCTCCAGGTCGTGCGGGTTGACCAGGTACGCCTGCGGCAGTTCGGCGGCGGCGCCGGCGAACTCGCTGAGCAGCAGCGCGCCCGTGTCGTCGACCCGGGCGGCCACGTACTCCTTGGCGACGAGGTTCATCCCGTCGCGCAGCGGGGTCACCGCCATCACGTCGGCGACGCGGTAGAGCGCGGCCAGTTCGGCGCGGTCGAACGGCTGGGTCAGGTAGTGGATCGCCGGCTCGCCGACCCGGCCGAACTCGCCGTTGATCCGCCCGACCTCGCGTTCCACCCGTTCGCGGAGGATCTGGTACTGCCCGACCCGTTCCCGGCTGGGCACCGCCACCTGCACGAGCACGGTGTCGCGTACCTTGACGTGCCCGTGGGCGATCAGCTCGCTGTACGCCTTGAGCCGCTGCTCGATGCCCTTGGTGTAGTCCATCCGGTCGACGCTGAGGATCACCTGCTCGGGACTGCCGAGGTCATGGCGCAGCCGGGCGGCCCGATCGGCCACGTCGGGCCGGGCGGCCAGCGCGGCCATCTCGGCGGTGTCGATGGAGACGGGGAAGGCGCCGATCCGGACCACCCGGTCGTCCACGGTGATCCGCCGGTCGGTGGCGGGGACGTCCAGCACCTTCGCCACCAGTTGGGCGAAGTTGTGCGCGGCCTGGGAGCGCTGGAAGCCGATCAGGTCGGCGCCGAGCATCCCGCGCAGCAACTCGGCCCGGCGCGGGAGCTGCATGAACAGCTCGGGCGGTGGGAACGGCACGTGCAGGAAGAAGCCGATCCGCAGGTCCGGCCGCAGCTCCCGGAGCAGGCCCGGCACCAGTTGAAGGTGGTAGTCCTGCACCCAGACGACCGCGCCGGGCTCGGCCACGTCGGCCGTGGCCTCGGCGAACCGCTGGTTGACCCGCTGGTACGCCTCCCACCAGCTGCGGTGGTACTCCGGTTGCTCCACCGAGTCGTGGTAGAGCGGCCAGAGGGTGGCGTTGGCGAAGCCCTCGTAGTGGTCGCGCAGGTCGTCGGCGGACAGTGCAACGGTGTGCATGCGGACGCCGTCCACGTCGGGCAGCGCGGGCGCCGGGCCGGTGCCGCCGGCCCACCCCACCCACGTCGCCGGGGTGTGTCGCAGGAGGGGATGGAGGGCGCTGACCAGGCCGCCGGGACTGCGGCGCCATTCGCAGGCACCGTCGGGCGCCACACTGTCGTCGATGGGCAGGCGGTTGGCCACCACCACGAGGGAACTCTGTCGCATCTCGGGCATTCCGATCAGCAGGGAGTGACCGCCGCAGCGGAGGAACAACCGGGCAGTCAGCGAGGGATGTGACGGACAGCGGTATTCCTACTGACAGTAAGTTACACCAGTGTTGCGCGCCGGGCTCGGGGCGTCCGTCGTCCCGGGATGCGGGCAGGAGTGCCGGCCGGACGGGTCGCCGTCAGACCACCGCGCCGTCGTCCGGGTCGCGCTCGTCGTCGTCGCCACCGGGGCGCAGCCGCCAGATCAGCGAGACGAAGCCGGCCAGGATGCCGGTGAACCCGAACAGGTTGACCACCGACGGATCGGCCACCGGGAAGAGCGACGGGAACAGGAAGAGCACGAAGCCGACCACGATGGCCAGCACCCCGACCACCGTGTACTTCGAGAAGCGCGGCAGGGGCGGAGGCGGCGGCGGGGTGTAGCGCTCGTCCTCCGACTCGTCGTCGGGCAGGTCCGCGCCGAAGGTGTCCAGCCCGTCGAGCAGCGACGGCTCGTCGTGGCGGCCCCGGGACAGGGAGACGCCCGAGATGTCGGCCGCGTACGGCAACCGTCGCACGTCGGTGGCGGTCGGCCCGGCGGGCTCGTCGGGCGTGCCGAGGGTCACCGGGCCGGCGGCGGGCCCGGGCGGGTCGTCCACGTCCTCGGCGGCGGGCCACGGGTTGTCGCCACCGCGGGGGGCGGTGGTGTGGAAGCCGGCGACGATACGGGCCCACTCGGCCTCGATGTCCGGCTCGTCGTCGCGGGGCTTCTCGGGGGCCGTCTCGTCCGCGAGCTGGGTCAGGTAGTCCCGCGCGGTCCTCAGGTGCGAGCGGTCGACGTAGAGCCGGTCGACGGGGCGGGCGGGCACGGTGGTGGTGCGGGTGACCGGGTTCAGGTCGGCCGAGGGCTGGAGGTAGGCGGCGATCCCACCGGCGGCCAGGACGTCGAGCAGGTGCTCACCGACGCGCGGATCCACGTCGCCGGCGATGGCGTACTCGCTCGCGTCGAGCCCGTTGTCCCGCCGTCCCCGGCGGGCCCCACCCGCTGACACCGGACATCCTCCTCATCACGCGCCCGCGGCGCGGCCGCCTGAGCCCCGTCGGCGCCGACCCGCACGCCGTGCCTTGAATCGTGACACGTCAGGACCCGGTTCCGGGAGTGCCTTGTGGCGCGGCGTACGAAGTCAGAGGCCCTGTCGCAGGTCGCGACCGGGGATTTATGTCCGTTCTTGCTGAATGTTTTTCAACGGAGCCCGCCTGCGGCGCCGTGCCGCCCGAGGGGCCGCCGGTGCCGGCGAGCGCGCCGTCCGCCGGTCAGCCCGGGCCGGGCGGTGATCCCGGCCGCACCAGACCGCTCTCGTACGCCGCCACGACGAGCTGCGACCGGTCCCGGGCGTGCAGCTTGGCCAGCAGCCGGCTCACGTACGTGCGCGCCGTCGCCGGGCTGATGTGCAGGACCGCGCCGATCTCGTCGTTCGACCGGCCGGCGGCCACCTCGGCAAGCACTTCGCGTTCCCGGGCGGTCAGCGCCGCCAGCCGGGCCGGGTCCGGCTCCCGCCCCCCGGCGCGTACCGCCGTCATGACCCGCCGCGTCACCGCGGGGGAGAGCAGGGCCTCCCCGGCCCGGACGATGCGCACCGCCCCCCGCAGCTCGTCGGGGCCGGTGTCCTTGAGCAGGAAGCCGGACGCGCCGGCCCGGATCGCCTCGAAGACGTACTCGTCGGTGTCGAACGTGGTGAGCACGACGACCCGTACGCCGGTCAGCCGCTCGTCGGCGACGATCCGGCGGGTGGCCTCGATGCCGTCCGTGCCCGGCATCCGGACGTCCATCAGCAGGACGTCCGGCCGCTCGGTGACCGCCAGCCGGTACGCCGCGTCGCCGTCGCCCGCCTCGCCGACGACCTCGATGTCCGGCGCCCGGTTCAGCAGCACACGCAGCCCCGCGCGGACCAGGTGCTGGTCGTCGACGAGTCCCACCCGGATCACGTGGTCCCTCCCAGGGGTAGTTCGGCGCGTACCTCGAAGCCGCCGCCGGGTCGGTTGCCGGCGGTGACGGTGCCCCCGAGCAGGGCGGTGCGCTCCCGCATGCCGCCGAGCCCGTACCCGCGCGGGGTGTCCTCGTGCCGCCCACGGCCGTCGTCGCGGACGGCGACGGCGAGGGTGTCGGCGCCGCGGACGACGTCGATCTCGACGGTGCGCGCGCCGGCGTGGCGCAGGGTGTTGGTCAGCGCCTCCTGGATCAGCCGGTGGGCGGTCGAGTCGACCGCGGCGGGCAGCCCGGTCAGCTCGCCCTGCCGGTGGACGGCGATCCGCAGCCCGGTGGCCCGCGCGCCGGCGGCCAGGGCGTCCAGCCCGGCCAGCCCCGCCACCGGTTGCCGGGGTTCGGCCGCGGCCGGGTCGCGCAGGAGACCGAGGGTGGTGCGCAGTTCCCGGGCGACCTGGGTGGTGGCCGAGCGGACGTGCCCCAGTGCGGCCCGGGCGGCCGCCGGGTCGTCGTCGAGGGCCTCGTCGGCCACGCCGGCGTGCAGCGAGATGACGGAGATGTGGTGGGCGATGACGTCGTGCAGGTCCCGGGCGATCCGGAGCCGTTCCTCCTCGACGCGGCGCGCCGCCTCCCGGGCGTGGTCGCGTTCCAGCTGCCGCAGCCGCCACCGTTGCTCCCGGCGCCGCAGCCGCCGGGACCGGACCCCGTCGCCGAGGGCGACCGCGGCGGCCATGATGGCGACGCTGGAGGCCAGCTCGAAGCCGATGAGGTACGCGACGCTCGCGCCGTCCGCCGTGCGGAACGCGGTGGAGACGACGAGCAGGCCGAGCCCCACGAGCACCGCCCAGCGCAGCTGCCCGGCCTCGGCCGCCGAGTAGAGCGCCGCGGCGAGGGGGAGGGCCAGCCCGACCGGCGGGTAGCCGGCCACGTAGTAGGCGACCAGTCCGGCGGCGCTGACCACCAGCACGGTGGTCGGCGCGCGGCGGCGCAGGAGCACGAGCGCGCCGAGCCCGACGGCGAACAGGTAGGCGGGGACGTCGCGGCCCCGGTCGCCGCCCAGGTTCGCGGTGATCGCCGCCGCCACGACGGCCGACACGGCGACGCCGATGAGCAGGTCCAGCACGGCGGCCCGGGGCAGCCGGACCAGCCTGCCCGCTCCCCGCCGCACCCCGGCCACCCACACACCACGAGCGTAGGTGCCGCCGGCCTTCGCGCGGAGCCGACGGGTGTCCCGACCGACCGTCGCCGCCCGCCGTATCCCGGGACGGGCGGGGATACGTCGACAGGCGACACCGCCCGCCCACCGGCACGCCGGCGGATGTCCGGGATGGACGCTGCGCGCCACGCGGGCCGGATCACGTTGTGGCGGCCGGCATCGGGTTCGTAGGCTCATGCCCACGACGACCCGTGGCGACGCGGCGGCCTCGCGACCACCTGTGGAAAGGACGCCGGTGCTGTACTGGCTGATGAAGTACGTGCTCCTCGGCCCGCTGCTGAGGCTGGTCTTCCGCCCGCAGGTCGAGGGGCTGCACCACGTGCCCGACACCGGGCCGGTGATCCTCGCCAGCAACCACCTGTCGTTCTCCGACTCGATCTTCACGCCGCTGGTAGTGAAGCGGCGGGTGACGTTTATCGCCAAGGCCGAGTACTTCACCGGCAAGGGCGTCAAGGGCTGGCTGACGAAGATGTTCTTCGTCGGCTCCGGCACCATCCCGGTCGACCGCTCGGGCGGCCGGGCGGCCAGGGCGGCCCTGGACACCCAGCTGCGGGTGCTGCGCGCCGGTGGCATCGCCGGCATCTATCCCGAGGGCACCCGCTCGCCGGACGGCCGGCTCTACCGCGGCAAGACCGGCGTGGCCCGGCTGGCCCTGGAGAGCGGCGCCCTGGTCATCCCGACGGCGATGCTCAACGCCGACGAGATCCAGCCGCCCGGCAAGCTGATCCCCAAGATCGCCCGGGTGCGGATCCGGTTCGGCCCGCCGCTGGACTTCTCGCGCTACGCCGGGATGGCCGGTGACCGGTACGTCGAGCGCGCGGTGACCGACGAGATCATGTACGAGCTGATGGAGCTCTCCGGCCGCGAGTACGTCGACATGTACGCCCAGAAGGCCAAGAGCCCGCCCGCGGGCCCGGTCCCCCGCGAGCCGGTCCCCGCCTGACGGGCCGCCCGCCCGCGTCGCCCGGTCAGCAGGCCAGGGCGGTGTCGGCGGCGGTCGTCGGGGGGCGGGCCAGGTTCAGCAGGACGGGGGCGTCGTTGCGCAGCGCGAAGGCGCGCAGCTCGGCCAGTTCCGGGCGGCCCGCCGTCGACTCGCCGGCCCGCTCCAGCTCCACCGTCGCGAAGGTCAACGCCAGCATCCGGTCCGTCACGTCCGGGATGCCGGCGTAGATTTCGGCGCCGGCCAGGTGCAACTCCGCGGCCCGCCGGTGGTCGCCGTCCGCGGCGGCCAGCGCACCGGCCACCGTTCGGCGCGCCGCCTCGGACCAGGGTGTGCGGTGACCCACCCGGTCCAGCATCGCGCGTACCCGTGCCGCCGCTTCCCGCCCGGCGAGGCTGGCCGCGTATCCGGCCGCCGGGATCCACTCGCCGCTGGCGATGGCGGGCACCGCCGACCAGGAGTCGGCCAGCTCGTCGATCAGCGCCGTCGCCTCCTGCCGGCGTCCCTGCAGGGCCCGGCAGAGCGCGCCCATCCCCAGCATCGTCCAGTGCGGCCGGTGGAAACCGCTGCGCCGGGCGGCGTCGAGCGCGGCCGCCACGTCGTCGCTGTACGTGGCGGCGGCGTCGTCGTCCGAGTGGGAGCGCGCCGGCGGCACCCGTTCGCCGCGCAGTACCAGCAGGCAGGAGCGAAGGCCGCGGACCTGCATGTCCCAGCTGCCGGTCGGGGTGTCCACGAAGGCCTCGGCGGCGGCCAGCAGCCGGTCGAAGTCGCCCTCGAACCAGGCGCGCATCGCCTCGGCCGAGTAACTCGTGGTCAGCGTCTGCCCGCTGGCCTTGCGGGTCGGCGACGACGAGAGCAGGGCGTCCGAGCGCAGCCAGTCACCCTCCTCGCAGACGGCGTAGGCGAGGTTCTGCATGGCCCGGGGCAGGGCGATCAGCTGGTTGGCGCGGCTGAGTTCGACGATCGCGTGCAGGTCGTCCAGGCCGGACCGGTCACCCGCCTGGTAGCGGGCGATCGCCGAGGTGATCCGGGCGTTGGTGCGGGTCTCGGTCAGCCTCAGCCGCTCGCCGATCGCCGCCGCCCGGTCGGCTGCGGCGACCGCCGGATCACGCTCGTAGTTCAGCATGTGCAGCCGGCCCAGCTCGGCGTAGGCGTCCGCCTTCTGCGGGCTGTCCGGCAGCGGGTCGAAGAGCTCGACGGCCCGGTCCAGGCAGGCGAGCGCGGCGGCCCGGTCGGCGCGCAGCCACGCGGCCTGACCGAGCAGCGTCCAGGCGCGCGCCGCGCAGGCGTCGTCGTCGTGCGCCAGCAGCCGGTCGGCGAGCGCCTGCACCTGCTCGGGCCCGCCGCCGGAGAGGAAGACGTTGCCGTCGCGGTAGAAGGAGATCTCGGTGCTGAGCAGCTCGAGCTGGAGCCGGTCGAGCGGGTCGGAGTCGTCGGCCAGCCCGAGCGCCCGGCCCGCGTGGCTCGCCGCGACGTCGAGGCTGTGCAGCGCGTACGCCCGGCGGGCCGCCCGGTGCAGCGCGGCCCGGGCGGGGCCGGCGAAGCGGGCGATCTCCATGCCCAGCGACCGGGCGATCTCGTGGGCCGCCCAGCGGTGGTGGGCCAGCACCTCCGCCAGGTCGGTGTCCCGGCTCTGCGAGAGCATGTCCAGCCACTGCGCGGTCCGCTCATGCCGCGCCACCCGCTCGGTACGGGGCAGCCGCTGGTAGCAGACGTCGCGCACCAGCACGTGCCGGAACCGGTACTCCGGCTGACCCGCCATGGTGGAGGCGGCCTGCTCGTGCACGAAGTCCCGCTGCTCCAGCCGGCGCAGCGCGCGCTCCACCGACTCGACGGGCTGCCCGAGCGCGGCGGCCACGGCTCCCGGCCAGAACTGCACGCCGACGACGGCGGCGGCCAGCAGCACCGTGCGCTCCTTGGCGTCGAGCAGGTCGATGCGGTTGGCGATGACGGCGTGCACGCTCTCCGGCATCGGCAGGTCGAGGTGCTTCTCCAGCGACCAGCCCCGCACGGACTGGCGCAGCGCGCCCTGCTCGATCAGCATCCGGACGTACTCGTGGGCGTAGAGCGGGTTGCCGCCGGCCACCTCGATCAGCGGGGTGAGCATGTCGGCGGAGAACGCCGCCCGGCCGAACATGTGGGCGTAGAGCGCGGCGATGCCCGTGTCCCGCAGCGGGGGCAGGGTGATGGTCACCGAGCCGGTGATCGTCCCCGCCCAGCTCGGGTCCCGGTCGACGAGTTCCGGCCGGGCGGTGCAGAGCAGCAGCAGCGGCACGTCCCGGGCGGCGGTGCCGAGCAGCTCCACGAAGCGCAGCATCGCGTCGTCGGCCCAGTGCAGGTCCTCGAAGACCAGCACGGTCGGCCGGCGCGCGGCCAGGGCGAGCAGGAAACGCCGCCACGCCGACCCGGTCTCCTCGGCCGGCAGCGCGGTCCCCGGCAGCCCGACGAGGGGCCGCAGGGCGTCGACGAGGCGCTGCCGCTCGCCCGGGCCGACCAGCTCGCCGACGGCCGAGGCGAGCCGCTGCGCCGCGCTCGACGCCGGGTCGGTGTCCAGGATGCCGGCCTCGGACTTGACGATGTCGGCAAGCGCCGCGAACGTCACGTTCTCGCCGAACGGCGGGCACCGCCCGATCCGCCAGGTCAGCGGCTCGTCGACCAGCTGGTCCACGTGCCGGTACAGCTCCCGGACCAGCCGGCTCTTGCCCAGCCCGGCCCGGCCGAAGACGGTCACCACCTGCGGGCGGCGGTCGCGCAGCGACCGGTGCAGGGCGTTGACCAGCATCCCCAGCTCGTGTTCGCGGTCGATCAGCGGCGTGACGTCCGGCTGCCGGTCCGTCGGCTGCCGGCGGACCGGGGACAGGGCCAGCCACACCTCGGTCGTCGTCGACCGCCCGCGCAGGGTGACCGGCGGCTGCTCCGAGTAGCGGATCGCGTCCCGGGTGAGGGCGTGCGTCACGCCGCAGACCAGCACCCCGCCCGGCGGCGCGACCGACTGCATCCGGGAGGCCGTGTTGACCACGTCGCCGGCCACGATCGCCTGGCCGCCGTCGCGGGCGGCGGCCACGTCGACAAGCGCCTCGCCGGTGGCCACCCCGACCCGGAAGCGCAGCGCGTCGGCGCCGGTGGGGGTGAACCGCGTCAGCACCCGTTGCAGCTCCAGGCCGGCCCGCACGCAGCGCAGCGCGTCGGTCTCGGTCGCCACGGGCGCGCCGAACAGCGCCATCACCGCGTCGCCGATGTACTTCTCGACCACCCCGCCGTACTGCCCCACGACGCGGCGGGCGGCCGAGAAGAACCCGGTCTGCATGCCGCGGACCAGCTCCGGGTCGGCCCGCTCGACGTACGGGGTGAAGTCGATCAGGTCGACGAAGAGCACGCTGACCCGGCGGCGGTCCTCCTGCGGGGCCGGCTGTCGCTCGCTGCCCGGCCGGGCGGCGCCGCAGGAGGTGCAGAACGCCACGTCCTGAGCGAGCGGGCGCAGGCAGTGCGGACAGACCGCGCCCAGCTCGTTGCCGCAGCCGCCGCAGAAGCGGTCGCCCGAGGCGGCCGTGCGTCCACAGCGGTCACACTGCGTGGCGATGACGCCCTCCACTCGCGATCCCGCCGGCGCCGTGATCGGCACCGTTCCGGTGTCAGTATCGCCGTCCGCCCAGCTGTCGGGTACCGGGCTGTTGGCTTGTGGACAGTCCACCGGGCGGCCCTACGGTTACAGTCAGGCGGCTGAATGTCGACCATTGACCACAGGGGGATTCCCGATGGTGTACGTGATGTTGCAGAGCGACTGGACCGACGGCAGCGGGGTCAGCCACCTCGCGGGCGACTCCGTCGACGTGGACGCCGCCACGCTGGCCGCGCTCCAGGCGCAGGGGATCGTCAGCGAGCAGTCCGGTGGCGGCAAGGACGGCACGGAGTGGGTCGGGCCGGGCAGCACCAACTGGGTCGGGCCGGGCAGCAACACTCCCTGACACCCCGCACGAAAGGGCCGGAGCGGCTGCTCCGGCCCTTTTTCGCGTACGCCTCAGCGCTCGCTCATGCCGGCGCGGCGGCGCAGCGCCGCGACGTCGGTGACCACGATGCGCCGGCCCTCGGTGCGCAGCCAACCCCGGTTGGCGAACGATCCGATCGCCTGGTTGACGCTCTGCCGCGAGCCGCCGGCCATCTCCGCGAGCTGGCTCTGGTTGAGCTCGATGGTGATCATCGGGGCCTGGCTCTCGCCGGCCAGCCGCACCAGGGTCTTGGCCACCCGGCCGGGCAGGTCAAGGAAGACGTGGTCGGCGTTCTGCTCGGTCAGCCGTCGGATCAGCCCGCCGAGCGAGCGCATCACCGCGTCGAGGATGCGCGGGTTGGAGTGCACCAGCTCCATGAACGCGCCCCGGGACAGCGCGAGCGCGGCGCAGTCCTCGATCGCCTCGGCCGAGGCGGACCGGGTGGAGGCGTCGAGCAGGGAGACCTCGCCCAGCACGTCCGGCGGACGGATGACCGACAGGACGGCGCGTTCGCCGGTCGGCGCGGTGCGGAAGACCGCTACCGCGCCCCGACGCAGGACGATGAGGGACTCGCCGGGGTCGTTCTCGACGAAGAGCAGTTGGCCCTTGCGGTACGTGCGGGGGACCGCCGCGGCGATCACCCGCTGCCGGACCTCCGGCTCCAGCCCGGCGAACATCTCCACACCCGTGAGCGCGTCACCAGGCTCCGGCAGGCGCATCTCCACGGTCCAACCCCTCCCCGGTCAAGGACCACAACTCGCTCACCGGGTGAACCTGAAGGCCTCGACGAGGTGAACTGACACCGGTTCGGCGTCCGGTAGCGGTACACATCAGATCATGACGGTCCGGTCGCTTGCTGTACACCCCTCAAATCACTTCCGTGACACTCCCGAGCTGCGACGACCGGCGTGGTGGGGGGCGGTCCGGCCGCCCCGGTCGTCGGGACGCCGAGGGCGTGGGCGAGGATGACGGGCGATGGTCTACCGCTATTTCTACGACTGCGAGTTCATCGAGGACGGCCGGCTCGTCGACCTCGTGTCGATCGGCGTCGTCGACGAGTACGGCCGCGAGTTCTACGCCGTCTCGACCGAGTTCGACGACTCGCGGGCCGTGCCCTGGGTGCGCCGCAACGTGCTCGACAAGCTGCCCTCCCCGGCGAACCGCGCCTGGCGTTCCCGCGAACGCATCCGCGACGAGCTGTACGACTTCCTCGTCGAGCCGGTCCGCGACCGCCCGGGCGAGCAACTGGAGCTGTGGGCCTGGTACGCCGCGTACGACCACGTCGCCCTGGCCCAGCTGTGGGGCGCCATGCCGGCGCTGCCCCGGGAGATCCCCCGGTTCACCAAGGACCTGCGCCAACTCTGGGACGACCGGGGCCGGCCGCCGCTGCCGGACGCCGACGCGGCGCGGCACGACGCGCTGGTCGATGCCCGGCACAACCTGGCCCGGTGGCGGGCGATGACCGGTTCGTAGGTTTGGTCGGTTCTGTCCCGGGCACCGGTGCGACGTCGAGCCGATGTGAGGGAGAGTCCCAATGAGCAACGAACCGACCAACGCCGCCGAGGCCCGGCGCCGGGTGACCGAGCTGGTCCGCGAGGCCCGCATCTGCATGCTGACCACGATCGCCGTGGACGGGCGGATGGTGAGCCGCCCGATGGGGTTGCAGGAGGCGGAGTTCGACGGCGACCTGTGGTTCTTCGCGTACGCCGACTCCGCCAAGGTCCGGCAGATCCGCGTGAACCCCGAGGTCAACGTCTCCTTCTCCGACTCCCGGCGCAACTCCTGGGTGTCGGTCGCGGGCACGGCCCGGGAGGAGTACGACCGGGCGAAGGCCGAACAGCTGTGGAACCCGGTGCTCAAGGCCTGGTTCCCGGACGGGCTGGAGACCCCGGGACTCACCCTGCTCAAGGTGCACGCCGGATCCGCGGAGTACTGGGACTCTCCGTCGAGCACGGTGGTGAACCTGTTCGGCTACGCGAAGGCGGCGGTGACCGGCAAGCCGCCGGAGGTGGGGGAGAACCACGAGGTCAGCTACTGACCGGTAGACCGTCCGCCGGTGAGACCGGCCCGGGGCGCGGTGTCGGCGTACGCCCGCGGCGACTACAGTGCGCACTGACGGCCCGCCCCGGGCCGGCAACGGCGCCGATGGTCTTGATTCGACACATATCCTGGGGCAAATCGGGCTTCACCTGATGCTCCCAGGAGGATGAGCGATCATGCGTATCGGCGTGCTCACCGGCGGCGGCGACTGCCCAGGTCTCAACGCGGTCATCCGGGCGGTGGTCCGCAAGGGCGTCGCCAGCTACGGCCACGAGTTCGTGGGTTTCCGGGACGGCTGGAAGGGCCCGTTGGAGGGCCTGTCCCGCCCCCTGGGCATCGCGGAGGTCCGCGGCATCCTGCCGCGCGGCGGCACCATCCTCGGCTCGTCCCGGACGAACCCCTTCAAGATCGAGAACGGCGTCGAGCGGATCAAGGAGAACCTCGCCGCGCAGGGCGTGGACGCGCTCATCGCGATCGGCGGCGAGGACACCCTCGGCGTGGCCACCAAGCTGCACGAGCTCGGGGTCCACGTCATCGGCGTGCCGAAGACGATCGACAACGACCTCGGCGCCACCGACTACACCTTCGGCTTCGACACCGCCGTGAACATCGCCATGGAGGCGATCGACCGGCTGCACACCACCGCCGAGAGCCACCACCGCACCCTGGTGGTCGAGGTGATGGGCCGGCACGCCGGCTGGATCGCCCTGCACGCCGGCCTGGCCGGTGGCGCCAACGTGATCCTGCTGCCGGAGCGGCAGTTCGACGTCGAGCAGGTCGCCGGCTACGTCGAGAAGCGCTTCCAGCACCAGTACGCCCCGATCGTCGTGGTCGCCGAGGGCGCCCAGCCGCTCGACGGCCAGATGGTCCTGCACAACCAGGAGCTCGACGCGTTCGGCCACGTCCGCCTCGGCGGCATCGGCCAGTGGCTCGCCGAGCAACTGGAGGCCAAGACCGGCAAGGAGGCCCGCACCGTCGTGCTCGGGCACATCCAGCGTGGCGGCACCCCGAGCGCCTTCGACCGGGTGCTCGCCACCCGGCTCGGCCTCCAGGCGATCGACGCGGTCCACGAGGGCGACTGGGGCAAGATGGTCGCCATGCAGAGCACGGACATCGTCCGCGTTCCGCTGGCCGAGGCCACCCGCGAGCTGAAGACCGTGCCGCTGGAGCGGTACGCCGAGGCCGAGGTCTTCTTCGGCAGCTGATCCATCCCCGGCGTCGCGGCGGGCCGTTTGGCCCGTCGCGACGCCGGTCCACTTCGAGGGGGTACGACGGCGATGGCGGGTTCGGTGCACACGGTCGCGGTCATCGGGGCCGGCAAGATCGGCGAGCTGATGCTCTCCGGGCTGCTCCGGTCGGGCTGGCCGGTCGACCGGCTGCTCGCCACCGCCCGCCGGCCCGCCCGCGCCGAGGAGTTGACCGCCCGCTACGGGATCCGGGTGGTCGACAACCTCACCGCCGTGGCCGAGGCGGAGGTGCTCGCCGTCTCCGTCAAGCCGCAGGACGCGGCGACGCTGCTGGACGAGATCGGGCCGAAGGTGCCCGCCGACAAGCTGGTCATCTCCCTCTGCGCCGGCCTGCCGACCAGCTTCTTCAACCGCCGGCTGCCCGAGGGCACGCCCGTGGTACGGGTGATGACCAACACCCCTGCCCTGGTCGACCAGGCGATGACGGCGATCTCCGCCGGCGCCCACGCCACCGGCACGCACCTGGCATTGGCCGAGGAGATGTTCAAGCCGCTGGGTTCGACCGTCCGGGTGCCCGAGTCCCAGCAGGACGCGGTGACCGCGCTCTCCGGCTCCGGGCCGGCGTACTTCTACCTGCTGGTCGAGGCGATGATCGACGCCGGCATCCTGCTCGGCCTGCCCCGGCAGGTCGCGCACGAGCTGATCGTGCAGACCGCCATCGGCTCGGCCGTGATGCTACGCGACTCCGGCGAGCACCCGGTGAAGCTGCGCGAGGCGGTCACCTCGCCGGCCGGCACCACCATCTCCGCCGTGCGCGAGCTGGAGAAGCACGGCGTACGCGCGGCGCTGCTCGCCGCCCTGGAGGCGGCCCGCGACCGCGCCCGCGAACTGGCCGCCCAGGCCGACTGAGTCGCACCGCCGACGGTCGTCGGCCGTCGGGTCCCGGCGGCGGCGCTGCGCCGCTGGCGTGGGCGGCGGCCCGACCTGGTGGCCCGGCCCAGGTCGCCACCCATACCCTCGCTGGCCCTTCGGAAGTTGGTTCGCAGCACGGCGCGCCGGGAGACAGGCAAGGAAATCCGCTACAGGTGCCCCCGACCTGTATAGAGTTTCCTTGTGAAGTCGGCGGACGGGTCGGGGGCTGAGAACACGCCGCTGCGTGGGCTCCCGGCGACCTTCACCTATTCCCAAGCCCTCGAAGCCGGCCTTTCGGAGTGGCAGTTGTACCGGCTGCGCGATCGAGGGCTCGTCGAACGTGTCGGCAGAGGTCTCTACCGGCGACCTGATACCGAGGCGGCGGACATCGATCTCATCGAAGTCGCCAGTCGCGCTCCGTCAGCCACACTATGCCTGGTCACGGCCCTTGCCCGGCACGGTCTTACTGATGAAATTCCCGCTCGCATCGACGTCGCGCTACCTCGCGGGCAGCATCGGCCCGCCACCACGTCGCCGGTCGCCTGGCACTCGTTCGACCCGGCCACGTTCCAGATCGGTCGCACCGAGCTGCGCCTGGATCCGGAGACCTCGATCGGGCTCTACAACCCTGAGCGCAGCATCCTCGATGCCGTCCGCCTGCGGCACCAGGAAGGGCCGGAACTGGCGTACGCGTCGCTGAGGCGCTGGCTGCGGCGGAGCGGCGCATCGCCGTCGGCGCTGCTGACGATGGCTCGGCACTTCCCCAAGGCCGAGCGCCCCCTTCGAGAGGCGCTGGAGATCCTGCTGTGACGACACGCCCGACCCGTTCCACTGTCGCTGGCCGCGCCTATCTCGACCTGCAGAACCTCGCCCGCCGCACGGGTCGTCCCACGGATGAGCTGCACCAGGTCTACGCCCTGGAGGGTTTCCTCGCCCGGGTGACTCAGTCCCCGTACGCGGACAAGCTCGTCCTCAAGGGCGGTGTGCTACTCGCCGCCTACGCCGCCCGGCGGCCCACCCGCGACGTGGATCTTCAAGGTCGATGGATCTCCAACGACACCGACCAGGTGCTCGGCATCGTCCGCCAGATCGCGGCTCTGCACCTCGACGACGGTCTCGTGTTCGACTCGGCGGGCGCAGGCGCCGAGACGATCCGAGACGACGACGTGTACTCCGGAGTCCGCGTCACCCTGGCCGGCACTCTCGCCGCCGCGCGTCTGACCTTCCACGTCGACGTCAACGTGGGCGACCCGATCTGGCCCGATCCGCAGCAGGTCAAGCTGCCGCGTCTGCTCGACGGGGAAATCATCGTCACCGGCTATCCGCTTCCGATGGTGCACGCGGAGAAATTGGTGACGGCACTGCAGCGCGGCGAGGCGAACACCCGTTGGCGCGATTTCGCCGACGTCTATCTGCTGTCGAATCGGCACGATGTCGACGGCGACGACCTGGCGGCGGCGGTGCAGCGGGTCGCTGAATACCGCGAGGTGACGCGTGCGCCGCTGAGTCGCGCGCTCGACGGATATGCGGCGCTGGCGCAACCACGATGGGCGGCTTGGCGCCGTAAACACCGCCTCGACGACCGGCTTCCTCGGGACTTCGGCGAGGTGTTGCAGCGGGTGTCGGGGCTCGCCGACCCCGCGCTGGCCGGAACCTGCCGTGGGCAAACCTGGATCGCGGCGGCCTCGACGTGGACTGGCAGGTGACCGCAGTCGAGGTGGGCGTGCGGATACCGATCCGCAGCTTCCGTTCGGCGTCCGCCGCCCGCGATCCGGGCGACGGACGGCCGGACGTTCCTAGTAGAGCAGGTGGGGCTTGCGCTGCTGGTTGAAGGCCGCCAGCTCGTCGGCCCAGGCGCCGACCACGTCGTCCACGTCGGCGCCCGCGTCGATCATCGTGCGCAGCCGCGGCGACCCGGTGAGCTTGTCGATCCAGTACGGACGCACGGTGTCCCACGAGTCGCGCCGCCACGCGAACGCCTCGTACTTGTGCGCCTCCACCAGCATCGCGACCGCCGTGCGGATCGGGTCGTACTTCGCGCGGTCGACGACCTTGACCTCGACCCCGGCGCAGAGCTTGTTGAGCAGCGCGGGCTTCTGCCCGGCGGACGTCGGCGTGAAGTACGCCTCGCGGAACTCGACGCCGGGCAGCTCGCGGGCGTTGAGCCGGTCGGACCAGTGGTAGTCGAAGTCGTCGGCCAGCCCGCCGATCAGCTCGAACGGCTTGCAGGTGCCCCGGCCCTCGGTGAGCGAGGCGACGCCCTCGAACAGTCCGGTGCCGGGATAGACCAGCGCGGTGTCCGTGGTGGGCATGTTCGGGCTGGGCAGCACCCAGGGCAGGTCGGTGTCGGCGGCCAGCTTGTCGCGCTTCCAGTGCCGGCACTTCACGACGTGCAGGTCGACCTGGCGGCCGGCCTCGGCGGGGAGGAACTCGGCGTTGAAGAACCGGGCCAGCTCGCCGACGGTCATTCCGTGCTGCTGGACGATCTCCTTCAGGCCCACCCCGGAGGTGAAACCGGCGGTCATCATCGGCCCGTAGGCCCGGCCGCCGACCGGGTTCGGCCGGTCCAGGACCACGTACCGCTTGCCGACGCGGGCCGCGGCCATCATCGAGGTGTACATGGTCCAGATGTACGTGTAGAAGCGGGCGCCGACGTCCTGGATGTCGAAGACGACGGTGTCGACGCCGGCCTGGGTGAACATGGTCTCCCACTTGGCCAGCGAGGCGCCGTACGCGTCGTAGACGGTGATCCCGGTGCGGGCGTCGATGCCGGTGCCCTCGCTGCCGCCGGCCTGCGCCGAGCCGCGGAAGCCGTGCTCGGGGCCGAAGGCGGCGGCCAGCCGCACCGTGCCGGAGGCGTGCATCAGGTCGACCAGGTGCCGGTAGGCCGAGTCCACGCCGGTGGGGTTCGAGATCACCCCGACCCGCTGGCCGGCGAGTTCGGCGAAGTCGGACCGGACGAGCACGTCTAGCCCGGTCTCCACGTGGCGGATGCCGGGCGCGGCGTGACCGGCCGCGCCGGGTGCCGTCGCCGCGACCGCCCCCGCGGTCACCGCACCTGCTCCGGCCAGGAACTTCCTTCGCTCCATTCGACCCTCCCGTCGTTTGGTCGAAACTTAGCTACACGTTGATGCCCCGTCAAGGAAGGTTAGCTACAAAGCGGGGGTGAACGGGTCCGGCCGGCGGCGCTGTCGGACCTGCCGCCTCGGCGGCGCGTGCTGCGGTCCCACCGGTCGGGCGGTGCTCCATACTGGCCCGGTGTTCACCCTCGCCCAGGCCCGCCACCTGATCGCCGCCCTGCGCCCGCGCGTCGACGAGCTGATCCGGCTGCGGGCCGACCTGGCCGAGCTGCGCGTCGACCTGGCCGACCGGGGCGCCAGCCCGCTCGGCGGGCTCGCCGAGGTCAAGGGGCTGGAGGCGCGGCTGCACGCCCTCGTCGAGGAGTTGCACTCCCACGACATCCAGGTGAAGGGGATCGCGCCGGTCCTGCTCGACTTCCCCGGCGAGCGCGACGGCCGGCCGGTGCTCTGGTGCTGGCTGGAGGGGGACACCGACGTGCGCTGGTACCACCGGGTGGAGTGCGGCTTCGCCGGCCGCCGCCCGCTCTGACCCCGGCCCGGCCGGCCCGTCGGCTACGCCCGCGGTGCGTCAGGCCAGGGACGTGCGGCGGAGCCGGCCGGAGGGGTGATCGCTCAGCGGGTGGCCTCGGTCAGGGCGGCCCGCACCCTGGCGGCGTCGGCCGGCGCCTCGCGCTCCCAGTCCGCCGGGTCGGCCGAGTAGATGGTCCCGTAGGCGGGGCTGTCCGGCTGGTAGCGCCAGCTCTCGGCGAGGGCGCCGGCGTCCACGGCGTCGTAGCCGATCCGGTCGAGGAAGGCGGTGGCCTCCGCCTTCGCGCCCGCGTCGTCGCCGGCGACGGGCAGCGCGCTGCGGTCCTCGGCGCCGGTCGGCCGGGCCAGCGCGTGCAGGTGCTTGAAGAAGATGTTGTTGAACACCTTGACCACCCGCGACTGCGGCAGGTGCCGCTGGAGCAGTTCGCTGCTGGTGGTGGAGCCCGAGTCGAGCTCGGGGAACCGGCCGTCCCGCTCCGGGTAGTAGTTGTTGGTGTCCAGCACGAGCTTGCCGGCCAGCGGCTCGACCGGCACGTCCCGGTACGCCTTCAGCGGGATGGTGACGACCACCAGGTCGCCGGCCTCCGCGGCCTCGCTGACCGTGGCCGCCCGGGCGCGCGGGCCCAGCTCCTCGACGAGATCCTTCAGGGTCTCCGGGCCGCGTGAGTTGCTCAGCACCACGTCGTAGCCGGCGGCCACCGCCAGCCGCGCCACCGTGCCGCCGATGTGTCCACTGCCGATCAGTCCCACAGTTGTCATGTCGGTCCCCAACCTCGTTCGCGGCGACGGTATTCCCCACCGGTATGGTCGACAATTCCGTCTGGTGTCTGGTGTCTGGTGCCTGGTGTCTGGTGCCTGGCGGGCCGACCGGCCGGCCCGCCGACGAGCGCCGGGCCGGTGTGGGGTCGCCGGCCCGGCGGGGCGGCCCGCGCGGCGTCGGACCAGTCGGTGTCCCCGCCGCGCGCAGCGCGGTGACGGCCTGCGCCGCCCGCCCAACGTACTGCCGGCCCGAGGGCTGGGGGCCGGCTTCGGGACAACGCCCGCCGGGCGGCCCCGCAACGCGTCACGGCGGGAACGATGTCGGCCCCGGCGGCTAGCCTGCCTCCACTTGCGAACACGGAACGGGGAGTGCGATGGGCACGTGGGCGGCGGGACCGTTCGACAACGACGCTGCGGCGGACTGGTGTGCCGACCTCGACGAGGCGTCGCCGGAGCGGCGGCCCCGACTGGTCGAGCTGGCGCTGCGCGAGGCGGTGCGGGAGGGCGACTTCCTGGACTCGTGGCCCGGCGCCAAGGCGGTCGCGGCGTCGGCGGTGGTCGCCGCGCACCTTCCCGGCGGCCCGCCGGTCGACTCGGCGTACGCGCCGGACTTCCTCACCGCCGGCGGGCGGCTGACGCTCACCGCGGAGCTGCCGGCGCTGGCCCTGCGGGCGCTGGACCGGGTGCTCGCCGACGGGTCCGAGCTGGCCGAGCTCTGGGAGGAGGCGGGGGAGCTCGACGAGTTCGCCGCCGCGCTCGCCCCGATCCGGGCCGCGCTGGCCAATCCGACCGGGGCCGCCGTCGTCGGGGGTTGAGGCGCGAGGGTCACAGCCGGCGGGGCCCGGGCGGGGTGCGCACGCTCCGACCGCCCGGATCGCCGTCGCGCCGGACCGCCACCACCACCCGCTCGACGCGTTCGCCGGTCGTCGGGTCGGTCCAGACGAGCACCACCGGCCCGGCCGCCGCGAGGAGCTCCCGGGCGAACGGCGGCAGGTCCTCGGGCGACATCCGGATGTAGGACGTCGCGTCCTCGAACCGGCCGCGCAGGTGTTCCAGCGTGAAGCGGTGCCGTGCCGCGCCGTCGAGGTGCCCGGGAGCCGGCGGGAGGTGCCGCAGGCGGCCGTGGTCGCGCAGCACGTCGTCGGGCACGGCGGCGTCGAGCACCACCCGGCCGGCGTCGAGCGGACGCTGGATGCTGACGTGGTGCTCGGGCGGGACCTGGCCCGGTGTGAGTGCCGGCTGCACCGCGAAGAACATCCCGCCCCCTCCACTCGGACCAGGTGTCGCCGATCGTAGTCCGTTCGGCACACAGCGGCACGGTCGAGGCGGGTGCCTTAGGCGGCCGGGGGCAGCACCTTCTCGATCGCGGCGCGCAGGTCGGCCGAGCCGGGCTCGACGGTGGGCGCGAACCGGGCCGCCACCGTGCCGTCCGGGGCGACGAGGAACTTCTCGAAGTTCCACCGCACGTCGCCGGCGTGACCCTCCGCGTCGGCCGTGCCGACCAGCGCCGCGTAGAGCGGATGGCGGCCGGGGCCGTTCACGTCGACCTTCTCGGTCAGCGGGAAGGTGACCCCGTAGTTGACCTGGCAGAAGTCGCTGATCTCGGCGGCGGTGCCCGGCTCCTGGCCGGCGAACTGGTTGCAGGGCACGCCGAGCACCACCAGGCCGCGGTCGGCGTACTCGTCGTGCAGCGCCTGGAGGCCGGCGTACTGCGGGGTGAGGCCGCAGCGCGAGGCGACGTTGACCACCAGCAGCGCGCGTCCGCGGTACCGCGCGAGGTCGGCCGGACCTCCGGCCAGGGCGTCGATCCGGGTGTCGAAGACAGTCATGGGTGGAGGCTACGTGGCGTCGCCGGGCCGTCGCCCGGGGGAGCGCCCGGAGGGCTGGTCGCGCTCCCAAGGCAAATCGATACATCGACATCTTGACGAATGGATGACGGCGTGAGTAGCGTCTCACCAACAATCTGGAAAGTTTCCTAACTGTTTAGGGAGACGCCGCATGAAGAGATCGCTCCGCCGGGCCCTCTGGGTCGGCGCCGTGATGGCGGTCACCGCCGCCACGGTCCCGATGGCCAGTGCGTTCGGCGCCGGCAGCGTGACCGCCGGCTTCGCCAAGGCGCAGGACTGGGGGACCGGTCACGAGACGCGGGTGACCGTCACCAACGGGACGAGCGCCCCGGTGAGCACCTGGCGCATCGAGTTCGACCTGCCGTCGGGCACCAGCATCAGCAGTTCCTGGGACGCCGACGTCACGCGCTCCGGCGACCACTACGTCGCCGTCAAGAAGAGCTGGGCCGGCCCGATCGCGGCGGGCGCCTCGTTCAGCTGGGGCTACAACGGCACCGGCGCGTACAAGGCGCCGCTGAACTGCACGATCAACGGCGCGCCGTGTGGCGGCGGCACCCCGCCCCCCACCACCGCGCCGCCGACCACCACCCCGCCGACCACGGCGCCGCCCACCACCCCGCCGCCGACCACGCCCCCGCCGACCACCCCGCCGCCGGGCCCGGGCGGCAAGAAGGTCGTCGGCTACTTCGCGCAGTGGGGCGTCTACGCCCGCAACTACCACGTGAAGAACATCCACACGAGTGGCTCGGCCGCCAAGCTGACCCACATCCTGTACGCCTTCGGCAACACCACCGGTGGCCGCTGCACCATCGGTGACAGCTACGCCGACTACGAGAAGGCCTACACCGCGGCGGACAGCGTCGACGGCGTCGCCGACACCTGGGACCAGCCGCTGCGCGGCAGCTTCAACCAGCTGCGCAAGCTCAAGAAGATGTACCCGAACCTCAAGGTGATCTGGTCCTTCGGCGGTTGGACCTGGTCGGGCGGCTTCACCCAGGCCGCGCAGAACCCGGCCGCGTTCGCCGAGAGCTGCCACAACCTGGTCGAGGACCCGCGCTGGGCGGACGTCTTCGACGGCATCGACGTCGACTGGGAGTATCCGAACGCCTGTGGGCTCACCTGCGACAGCAGCGGCCCGAACGCCTTCAAGAACGTGGTCAGCGCGCTGCGGTCGAAGTTCGGCTCGTCCGCGCTCGTCACCGCCGCGATCACGGCGGACGGCAGCAACGGCGGCAAGATCGACGCCACCGACTACGCGGGCGCCGCGGCGAACCTCAACTGGATCATGCCGATGACGTACGACTACTTCGGCGCCTTCAACGCGCAGGGCCCCACCGCCCCGCACTCCCCGCTCACCTCGTACGCCGGCATCCCGCAGCAGGGCTTCTGGTCCGACGCGGCGATCCAGAAGCTCAAGAGCAAGGGCATTCCGTCGGACAAGCTGCTGCTCGGCATCGGCTTCTACGGCCGGGGCTGGACCGGCGTGACCCAGGCCGCGCCGGGCGGCACCGCCACCGGGCCCGCCCCGGGCACCTACGAGCAGGGCATCGAGGACTACAAGGTCCTCAAGAACACCTGCCCGGCCACCGGCACGGTCGCGGGTACGGCGTACGCCAAGTGCGGCAACAACTGGTACAGCTACGACACCCCCTCCACGATCAACGGCAAGATGACGTACGCGAAGAACCAGGGCCTCGGTGGCGCGTTCTTCTGGGAGCTCTCCGGTGACACCGGCAACGGCGAGCTGATCGGCGCCATCAAGGGCGGTCTCGGCTGAGCCGAGGGCCGACGCACCACCCACACGGCGGGGAGGGACCGCGCACCGGTCCCTCCCCGCCCGTTGTGTCCGGGCCGACGCGGGGGAGTGTCCCGCGTCGGCCCGGTGGCGTTCGGTGACGGGCACGTCGCGTGCCGGTGACCGGCGGTTCGGGCGCGGCGGCGTCCGGGCATGTGCGTCGATGTGACAGACTCGCCGCTCAACGGGCTCGATGTCCACGGCGACGGAGGTGGCGATGCGCGCGACGCGCGGGAGGCTCGCGGCGGGCGCCGTGCTGCTCGGGACCCTTCCCCTCGTCCTGCTCGGCTGCGGTATCGGCGAGGAGGAGGACCCGGCGACCAAGCCCGGGCGGGCCCCGGCCGAGGAGGCCACCACGAAGTCGCGGGAGCGGGTGCAGGCCTACCTCGACGCGATGACCGCCAAGGACGTCGCGGCCGGGCGCAGCCAGCTCTGCGCCGCCCTCCAGGAGAGCTTCGACGCCGCCGCGACCGGCCCCAACGGCGACTTCGCCGACCACTTCACGGTGCCGCAGGCCGAGATCACCGACATCCGCTCCGGTCCCCGGGGCCAGGAGGTGAGCACGTCGATCTCGGTCGCCGCCGGCTCCCGCACGCTCACCCGGCCGCTGCTGTTCACGGTCACCCGCGACGGCGCCGACTGGTGCATCGCCGCCGAGGCGCCGGGTGGCAACACCCCGGCCCCCGCGGCCACGCCCTGACCCGCCTCCCGGGTGAGCCCGCTCTCACCTGCCGGAACCATCCCCCTCGCCGGTCGGCCGCCGGGCCGCTCGCCGTACGCTTTCTGTCATGCGCCATGAGTGGCATCAGCTGAGCCATCCCGCGGTGGGCAGCCCTGGGCTGCAGACCAGCCGTCCGACCGTCGACTCCGCCGAGGACGCGGCCCTCGGCCTCGACCGCTGGCGGGAGCTGCCGCGCACACAGATTCCGCCGTGGCCGGACCCGGCGGAGGTCGCCGAGGTCTGCAAGGTGCTCGACACCGTGCCCTCGGTGGTGGCGCCCTACGAGGTCGACCAGCTGCGGCAGCGGCTGGCGCTGGTGTGCGAGGGCAAGGCCTTCCTGCTCCAGGGCGGCGACTGCGCGGAGACCTTCGCCGACAACACCGAGAGCCACCTGCTGGCCAACGCCCGCACCCTGCTCCAGATGGCGATCGTGCTCACCTACGGCGCCTCGCTGCCGGTGGTCAAGGTGGCCCGGGTAGCCGGGCAGTACACCAAGCCCCGGTCGCTGCCGACCGACGCGCGCGGCCTGCCCGCCTACCGCGGCGACATGATCAACTCGCTGGAGGCGACGCCGGAGGCCCGGGCCGCCGACCCGCAGCGCATGATCCGGGCGTACGCGAACTCGGCCGCCGCGATGAACATGCTCCGCGCGTACCTGGCCGGCGGGCTGGCCGACCTGCACGCCGTGCACGACTGGAACAAGGGCTTCGTCAAGAACTCCCCGGCCGGCGAGCGCTACGAGGCGATCGCCCGCGAGATCGACCGGGCGCTGGCCTTCATCCGGGCCTGCGGGATGACCGACGACGAGGCGCTGCGCACCGTCACCCTCTACTGCTCGCACGAGGCCCTCGCCCTGGAGTACGACCGGGCGCTGACCCGGGTATCCGACCGCCGGGCGTACGGCCTGTCCGGGCACTTCCTGTGGATCGGCGAGCGCACGCGGCAGATCGACGGGGCGCACATCGACTTCATCTCCCGCATCGCCAACCCGATCGGCGTGAAGCTCGGCCCGACGACGACCCCGGACGAGGCGATCGAGCTCTGCGAGAAGCTCAACCCGGAGAACGTCCCCGGCCGGCTCACCCTGATCAGCCGGATGGGCAACCACCGGGTCCGCGACGCCCTGCCGCCGATCGTGGCGAAGGTGACGGCCGCCGGCGCCAAGGTGGTCTGGCAGTGCGACCCGATGCACGGCAACACGCACGAGTCGTCCAACGGCTACAAGACCCGGCACTTCGACCGCATCGTCGACGAGGTGCTCGGCTACTTCGAGGTGCACCGGGGCCTGGAGACCCACCCGGGCGGCCTGCACGTGGAGCTGACCGGTGAGGACGTCACCGAGTGCCTCGGCGGCGCCCAGGGCATCGAGGACCTCGACCTGCCCGGCCGCTACGAGACCGCCTGCGACCCGCGACTGAACACCCAGCAGTCGCTGGAGCTGGCTTTCCTCGTGGCGGAGATGCTCCGTGGCTGACGCGAGGAGTGAGCTTGCGAGCCCCGCAGTCGGCAGCCGGAGGGATGACAGTGGCTGACGTGTTCGTCGATCTTCGTTCGGACACCGTGACCCGGCCCACGCCGGGGATGCGGGAGGCGATGGCCACCGCCGACGTCGGCGACGACGCCTACGGCGAGGACCCGACCGTCAACGCGCTGGAGGCCGAGGTCGCCGCGCTGTTCGGGCACGAGGCGGCGCTGTTCGCCCCGAGCGGGTCGATGGCCAACCAGATCGCCCTGCAACTGGTGGTGCCGCCGGGCGACGAACTGCTCTGCGACGCCGACGCGCACGTGGTGACGTACGAGATCGGGGCCGCTGCGGCGTACGGCGGCATCTCCTCGCGGACCTGGTCACCGGTGGGCGCGGACCTCGACCCGGACGTCGTCGCCGCGATGGTCCGTCCCGAGGGCTACCACGCGGTCCCCACCCGGGCGATCGCCGTCGAGCAGACCCACAACCGCGGCGGTGGCGGGGTGATCCCGCTGGCCACCCTGCGCGAGCTGCGCCGGGTCGCCGACGACGCGGGCGTGGCCCTGCACTGCGACGGGGCCCGGATCTGGCACGCGCACGTCGCCGACGGCGTGCCGCTGGCCGGGTACGGCGCCCTCTTCGACACCCTGTCGGTCTGCCTCTCCAAGGGGCTCGGCGCGCCGGTCGGCTCGCTGGTCGTCGGCAGCGCCGACAAGATCGCGCGGGCCCGGGTGATCCGCAAGCGGATGGGCGGCGGGATGCGGCAGGCGGGCATCCTGGCCGCCGCCGGCCGGTACGCGCTGGCCCACCACGTCGACCGGCTCGCCGCCGACCACGCTAAGGCGGCCCGGCTCGCCGAGGCGATCGCCCCGTTCGGGGTGCTGGCCACGACCGTCCGGACCAACCTGGTGCCGCTGGACCTGACCAAGGCGCCGCTGGACGCGCACGCCCTGGCCGCCGCCGCCCGCGCCGAGGGCGTCCTGGTCTCGGTGCTCGGCCCCCGCACCGCCCGCCTGGTCACCCACCTGGACGTCGACGACGCCGGCATCGACCGCGCCGTCGAGGTCCTCACCCGCGTCCTGCGGGGCTGACCGCCCCGCCGGCCCCGCGTCAGGGGTGCAGGCGCCTGAGGGTGGCGATGTCGGCGGCGTGGCCGACGTGCTTCTCCGTCGGCGTCTCCACCACGACCGGGACGCCGGCGGTGGCCGGATGCGCCATCAGCTCGGCGAACGCCGGCTCGCCGATGGTGCCCTTGCCGATGTTCTCGTGCCGGTCCCGGGTGGAGCCGCAGAGGTCCTTCGAGTCGTTCGCGTGCACCAGCCGGAGCCGGTCGGCCCCGACCGTCGCCACGAGCGTGTCCAGCGTCGCGGTCATGCCGCCCTCGGCGGCCAGGTCGTGCCCCGCCGCCCAGGCGTGGCACGTGTCGAAGCAGACCCCGAGCCAGGGGTGCCGTTCCACCGCGTCGAGGTAGGGCCCGAGCTGCTCCACGCGGGAGGCGAGCGAGCGACCGCCGCCCGCGCTCGGCTCGACCAGCAGCCGCGGGCCGTCCGCTGCCGCCGCCTCGTCGAGCAGCGGCAGCAGCGTCTCGCGTACCTGCCGCATGGCGGCCTCGGCGTACCCCTCGTCGACCGCGCTGCCGGCGTGGAAGACCACACCCTCGGCGCCGATCGCCCGGCCCCGGCGCAGCGCGTGGGCGAGCGTCTCGGCAGACCGCTCGACCGTGTTGGCGGTGGGGGAGCCGAGGTTGACCAGCAGGGACGCGTGGATGAAGACGGGCACGCCCCGCTCGCCGCAGCCGTCGCGGAACGCCACGTCCTGGGCCGGGTCGCCGGCCGGCAGCGCCCAGCCCCGCGAGTTGGACACGTAGACCTGCACGACCCGCGAGCCGGCCGCGTCGGCGTACGGCAGGGCGGCCCTCGCCAGGCCGCCGGAGGTGGGCGTGTGCGAGCCGACCAGCCGCTGCGGTGCCGGCATCGCTACATGCATCCGAGGGTGACCGGGGTGGCCGGCGGCACCTGCGTGTTCTCCGGCGGGTTCTGGAACCGGGTGATGCCGTTCGGGTTGAACTGGATCGCCACCGGGAAGCCCTGGCTCTCCAGGAGCTGCTTGGCCTGCTGGCAGGGTAGGTCGATGACCCGGGGCACGGCGACCAGCGGCGGGCCCTTGCTGAGTTCCAGCTTGACCTTCGCTCCCCGCTCCACCCCGGTGCCGTCGGCCGGGCTCTGCCCGAGGATCTCGTCCTTGGGCTTGTCGGAGTCCTTGTAGGTGGGCTCCACCAGCTCCAGGCCCAGCTGGGCGAGGATTGTCTTGGCCTCACCCAGGCTCTTGCCGACCAGGTTGGGCACGGAGATCGGGGCCTTGCCCTTGCTGAGGACGACCGTGATCTTGTCGCCCGGCTTCACCTCGGCGCCGACCTTCGGGTTGGTCTCCAACACGACGCCCGCGGGCAGGTTGTCGTCGTAGCGGGCGGTGCCCTTCGCCACCACCAGCTTCGCGTCGAGCAGGTCCGCCTCGGCGAGCTCGAACTCCTTGCCCACCACGTCGGGCACCGGGAAACGCTCCGGCCCCAGCGAGAGGGTCAGCGTGATCGTGCCGCCCTTGACGATCCGGGTGGCCGAGGCCGGGTCCTGCGCCAGGACGGCGTCCTTCGGGACCTTCTCGTCGTAGCGCGGATCGGCGTAGCTGAGGACGACCCCGACGCGGGCGGCCTGCGCCTCCGCCTCGGCCTTGGTCATCGCCACCAGCTGCGGAGCCTCCGTGTAGCGTCCGGCCGCCAGCCACCAGCCGCCGCCGGCGACCAGCAGGACCAGCACCACCGCGGCGGCGATGACGGCCCGGCGGCCGCGCGGGTCGCCCATCACCCGGGTGCGCAGCGCGGACAGCCGCGACCACAGGCCCTCGCCCTCGTCGGGCTCGGCCCGGCGACGGCCCGCCCGAGGGGCGGCGCCCTCGGGCAGCCGGGCCCAGGAGGGCCGCTGGGCCGGCTGGACCGCCGCGACCATCATGGTCGGCCCGGCCATCGGCTCGTCGGACACCCGGCGCAACACGGCGGTACGCGTGTTCGCGTCGCCCAGGTCGTCCCGGACCGCCTGCACCTCGGCCAGCAACGCGCCGGCGTCGGTCGGCCGGGCGCCCGGATCACGCCGGGTGGCCCGGGCGACCAGTTCGTCGAGCGCCCTGGGCAGGCCGGGCACCAGGGTCGACGGCGTCGGGACGTCGTTGTCGACGTGCTGCCAGGCGACGTCGACCGGACGGTCCCCGTCGTAGGGCACCCGGCCGGTGAGCATCTCGAACAGCACGATGCCGGCGGAGTAGACGTCGGTGCGGGGGTCGGCGTGCCCGTCGGTGACCAGCTCCGGGGCCACGTACGCGACCGTGGCCATCAACTGGTTGCCGTTCTCCTCGTCGGCGCTCGCCTCGACCGCCTGGGCCAGCCCGAAGTCGGCGACCTTGACGACGCTGTCGACCAGGTTGGCCGCGCCGCCGGTGGGGGCCTCGGCGACCAGCACGTTCTCCGGCTTCACGTCGCGGTGCACAAGCCCCGCCCGGTGCGCGGCGGCGATCGCGGCGAGCATCTGCTCGGCGATGGCCAGCGCCTCGTCGGGGTTGAGTCGGCGCCGCTCGGCGAGCACGTCGCGCAGGGTGCGACCGCGGACGTACTCCATCACGAGGTAGGGCAGGCCCGAGTGTCTGCCCTGGTCGTAGACGGCGACGACGTTGGGGTGGGTCAGCCGGGCGATGGTCTTCGCCTCGTCGGTGAACCGCTCCACGAAGCCCGCCGTCCGCGCCCCTGGTGCCGGGGCCTGGGACGGATGAATGATCTTGAGTGCGACGGTGCGCTCGAGGCGTTCGTCGGTGGCGGTGTACACGGTCGCCATGCCGCCACGGGCCACGCGACCGCGGATGCGGTAGCGCCCGTCGATCAGCGAGCCCAGCAACGTGTCGGCGACCTGTGTGTCCATCGGCAGGGAGTCTATGTGTCCAGGGGGTGAAGGTTGAACAGGATGCTACAGATGGGGTGCGACCAGGACTGCCCCGCCGCGCTCGCTTCCCCCGTCGGCCCTGCTCAGCCGGCTCGTGGGGGTGCTGTTGACGCCGACCGGGCGGGGCATGGCAGGGTGGTCCGGTGACCGACTCAGTACCCGCCGACCGGGCCGTGCCCGGCCCCGAATCCGCCGGCCCCGCCGACGCCGCCGACTGGCTGACCCTGCCGGACGTGGCCGAGCGCCTCGACGTGTCGATCAGCAAGGTCCACCAGATGATCCGGGACCGGGAGCTGATCGCGGTACGCCGCGACGGCGTCCGCCGGATACCGGCCGACCTGGTGGCCAACCAGACGGTGCTGAAGCACCTGCCCGGCGTGCTCAACCTGCTGGCCGACGGGGGCTACGACGACGAGGGTGCGCTGCGCTGGCTCTACGAGCCGGACGACACCCTGCCGGGCGGCGCCCCCGCGAAGGCGCTCGCCGGCGACCAGGCCCGCGAGGTGAAGCGCCGGGCCCAGGCCCTGGGCTTCTGACCCTGCCCTTGCCCCTCGCCCCCGCGCGGGTGGGCCGGTCAGCGGGTCAGTCGGCGCGGCGGGTGGCGGCGATGGCCAGGTCGACCAGGGCCTGCCGGGCCTCGGTGTCCAGGTCGACGGCGGCCAGCGCCGCCAACGCGGTGTCGGTCAGCACACCGATCCGCTGCTCCGTACGCGCCAGCGCCCCGCTGCCGTCGATCAGCTCGCGCAGCCGGGTGACCCCGGACTCGTCCAGCCCGGGATCGCCGAGCCCGCCGAGCAGCAGTTCCCGGCCCGCCCCGTCGGTCGTCTCCAGGGCTGCCGCCACCAGGTAGGTCCGCTTGCCCTCACGTAGGTCGTCGCCGGCCGGCTTGCCGGTCTGGGCGGGATCGCCGAAGACCCCCAGCACGTCGTCGCGGAGCTGGAACGCCTCGCCCAGCGGCAGCCCGTACGCGGAGTACGCCGCCCGGACCTCCGCCGGCGCGTCGGCCAGCGCGGCGCCGAGCAGCAGCGGCCGTTCGACCGTGTACTTCGCCGACTTGTAGCGGGCGACCTTGCCGGCCCGCTCCACCGAGGTGTCCCCGGTGACCTGGGTCAGCACGTCGAGGTACTGGCCGACGGTGACCTCGGTGCGCATGGCGTCGAAGACCGGCCGGGCCCGGGCCACCGTGCGCGGGTCCAGCCCGGCGGAGTGCAGCAGGGCGTCGGACCAGACCAGGGACAGGTCGCCCAGCAGGATCGCCGCCGAGTCGCCGAAACCGTCCGCGTCGCCGCCCCAGCCGGACGCCCGGTGCCGGGCCGCGAACCGCCGGTGCACCGCCGGCTCGCCGCGCCGGGTGTCGGAGCGGTCCATCAGGTCGTCGTGGATGAGCGCGCTGGCCTGCACGAACTCCAACGCGGCCAGGGCGGTGACCACCTGGTCGGTGTCCACCCCGCCGGCTCCCCGGAACCCCCAGTAGGCGAACGCCGGGCGCAGTCGCTTGCCGCCGCCGAGGACGAACGCCTCGATCGCCTCGGCGAGCGGAGCCAGGGCGTCGTCGACCCCGGCCATCCAGGCGCGCTGGCTCGCCAGGAACTCGGTCAGGGCCTTGTCGATCCGTTGGCGCAGCCCGGCGCGGTCGACGGGGGAAACAGGAGCAGCGTGGGTCACGCCACGACGCTAGCCGGTCGGGGTCGACCCCGTCGCGGCACCGGGGGGCCGACGCGCCGCACGCCACGTGGGAGCCCGCCGGCCGGCCGGCCCAGGTGGCGGCCCCGGACGGGGCAGGTACGGAGCCGCCGAGGCGGCGAGCGCCCGGTAGCGCCGGACGGCCGGCTCGTCGCCGTGCCCGGCCAGCCGTCGGCGTACCTCGGTCAGTTGGCCCAGCGCGCGGGGCGATCCGGCGCGGACCGCGTCGAGCAGCGCCTCGCCGGCCACCGCGCAGGCCCGCTCCACCTCGCCGAGTTGCAGGTAGCCCCGGGCCAGCCAGCCGCCGTAGATCGCGGAGGTGCGGGGGCCGCGCCGCCGGACGGCGTGCAGGGGCGCCTCGGCCGGGAGCGGTCGGCCCAGAGCGACCAGCGCGCGCCCGGTCATCGCCGCCAACTCCGGCCCGTCGAGCCAGTAGAGCCACGGCGGCTCCCGGCCCGGCTCCGGCGCGTCGGTCACCCGGCGGGCCGCGTCGAGCGCCTGCCGGGCCGCCCCCGCCCGGCCGCCGAGCGCCGCGGCCAGGGCCACCCGGTGCAGCAGCAGGGCACGCAGGCCGGGGCTGGCCGACCGCCGTGCCCCCGCGTACGCGGTGCGGGCCAGCACCAGCGCGCCCTCCGGGTCGCCGACGCCGGTGAGCAGGTGGCTGGCCGAGCCGAGCACGTGCCCGGCGAGCGACGGGTCGCCGGCCGTCGCGGCGGCGCGCAGTGCCAGCCGGTACGCGTCCAGGGCGCCGGCGGCGTCCCCCGCGTCCGCGGCGAGCCAGCCGGCGAGCTGGGCGGACTCGGCCAGCTCGGGCAGCAGCCGGGGGCGTGCGGAGGGGACGCACCCGGACAGCGCCCGCACCGCCCGCCCCAGCCGGTACGCCCCGAGCCCGGCCAGGTCGGCCCCGCCGACGAGGTCGTCGAGCCGGCGCAGCTCCGCCAGCCGTACCGGCCCCGCGCCGTCGCCCCGGACGGCGGGCCGGGTGGGCGTGCCGGGCAGCAGCACGGCGCGCGGGTCGGCGAGCCAGCGCTGGGCCAGGGCGAGCAGCGCCGCCCGGGGCCGGGACCCGCCGAAGGCCGGCGGCGGACCGAGGCTGCGGGTGCGGGCGGCGGCGGTGGTCAGCAGGTCGGCCGGCACCGCGAGGACCACGGCGAGCCAGCCCAGCCAGAAGTCGCCGGGGAGGCGCAGCTGCCGCTCCCACCGGGAGACCTCGTGCCGGCTGAGGGTGGGCACACCGGACGCGGCGCAGAGCTCGGCCGCGACCCGTAGCTGGCTCCAGCCCCGGGCCAGCCGGAGTTGGGCGAGCAACGGCCCGAGCAGTTGCGGGCCGGGCGGCGGGGGCGGCGTCATCGGTCCTCCGGGACGGTGTCGGCGTGGCGGCGGCGCGTACCCCGAACGGGACCGTGCGCCACCGGTGGATGCTGACCCCCGCGCGTGCCCCCGGCGGGTCGGCCTCCGGCCGGGCCCACCCCGCGCAACCCCATGACTACTCCGGGGGTACGACGCTTTCCGGCCCCCGGCGGGGCCGGCGGTCGTGCGGTCCTCGTCCACCAGTGTGGGAAGGTCTCGGCCCGGAGGGCCCGGCCCGCTAGAGTCGGGGCGTGGCGCTCGGTCTTCCATCGGTCTTCCCCAATCCGCAGCCGGCGATCGGGGAGCTCATCCGTGACCGCCAGCCGACCTTCTCCTTCGAGTTCTTCCCGCCCAAGACCCCGCAGGGCGAGCGGCTGCTGTGGCAGGCGATCCGCGAGCTGGAGTCGCTGCGCCCGTCGTTCGTCTCGATCACCTACGGCGCGGGCGGGTCGACCCGCGACACCACCGTCGCGGTCACCGAGCGGATCGCCACCGAGACCACCCTGCTGCCGATGGCCCACCTGACCGCGGTCAACCACTCCGTGGCCGAGCTGCGCCACGTCATCGGCCGGCTCGCCGGCGTCGGGGTGCGCAACGTGCTCGCCGTGCGGGGCGACCCGCCGGGCGACCCGGGCGGCGACTGGGTGCGCCACCCCGAGGGCGTGCTCTACGCCGAGGACCTGGTCCGCCTGGTGCGCGACGCCGGCGACTTCAGCGTCGGGGTGGCGGCCTTCCCCTTCAAGCACCCGCGGTCACCCGACGTCGACAGCGACACCGAGCACTTCGTGCGCAAGTGCCGGGCCGGCGCCGACTTCGCGATCACCCAGATGTTCTTCGACGCCGACGACTATCTGCGGCTGCGCGACCGGGTCGCCGCCAGCGGCTGCGACACCCCGATCCTGGCCGGCGTGATGCCGGTGACCCAGATCGGCACCATCGAGCGCTCCACGCAGCTCTCGGGGGCGCCCTTCCCGCCGGCCCTGGCCGAGCGGTTCGCGAAGGTCGCCGACGACCCGGAGGCGGTGCGCCGGCTCGGCGTCGAGCAGGCCAGCGAGATGTGCCGGCGGCTGCTCGACGAGGGCGTGCCGGGAATCCACTTCATCACCCTCAACCGCTCCACCGCCACCCGCGAGGTGTGGCAGAACCTCCAGGTCGACGCGCGGGTGTGACCCCGGTGCCGCGACACCTGAGCGGCGGTGCGACGGTTGTTCCGTGGTGGGCACACAGCTGAACTGGGACGAGTACGCCACGGCCTGGGCACGGCTGCACGGGGGCTTCGACCCCCGGGCGGCGGCCCCCGTCGTCCGCGCCTGGCTGCGGTTCGCCTACCACGTCGGGTTCGTGCTGGGCCGGCTGCGGGTCGGCCCGACCCCGGTCACCGTGGTCGGCGTGCTGCTCTGCGCCTGCGTGCCGCTGTTCGCCGTACGGCCGCAGGACGGCCCCTTCCTCGCGGCGCTGTTCGTGCTGCTCGCCGCGGTGGCGGACAGCGTCGACGGCGCGGTGGCGGTGGCCACGAACCGGACCACCCGGCTCGGCTACGTCTACGACTCGCTGGCCGACCGGCTCGGCGAGGTCGCCTGGCTGGCCGCGTTCTGGCTGGTCGGCGCGCCGGGGGCGCTCGTGGTGACCGCCGGCGCGCTCTCCTGGCTGCACGAGTACGTCCGCGCCCGGGCGGTCTCCGCCGGCATGCGGGAACTCGGCGCGGTGACCGTGGGGGAGCGCCCCACCCGGGTCTCGGTGGCCCTGGTGGGGCTGCTGCTGGCCGGGCTGACCGGGCTGATCGAGCCGGACCTGGCGGCGGGCACGATCACCATGGCGACCGCCGTCTGGGTGCTGTTGGCCGGGTTCGGCCTCGGCCAGCTGCTCTCCGCCGTCCGCCGCGCCCTGATCGACGCCGGCTGACCGCGCACCGGCCCGTCCGGACGGCCTCTGACCGGGGTGCCGTGGTGTGAGGAAGGGGCCCTTCCGCTACCTCAGGCGTTGACAAGGTGCCCTTCCTTACACCCGAAGGTGCTACCAGGCGGGGCCGATGTCGTCGGCGACGATCTGGGCGGAGAGGGTCACCATCGGCAGGCCACCGCCCGGGTGGCTGGAGCCGCCGACCAGCCACAGCCCGTGCGCCGGCCCCCGGTTGGCCGGGCGCAGCAGGCCGCCGGCGGTGCCGTAGATCGATCCGCCGGGCGCGCCGGTCGCGTCGTCCAGGTCGGCCGGGGTGCGGACCTCCCGGAACACCAGCCGGTCCCGCACGTCGACGCCGCGCTCGGCCAGCACGTCGAGGACCCGGTCGGCGTACGCCTCGGCGAGGCCGGGCCGGCGCCAGTCGACGGCACCGGTGGCGGTGCCGTGCCGGGGTGCGTTGACCAGCACGAACCACGCCTCGTGGCCGGCCGGCCGGACCACCGGGTCGTCGGCCACGGTGACGAAGACGGTGGGATCCGCCGCCGGCCGGGCCCGCACGCCGCGCCCCGGGTGGCCGAAGACCGCGTCGAACTCGGCGTCGTAGTCGCCGGGGAAGAACACGTTGTGGTGGGCCAGCCCGGAGTCCCCGGTCAGGCCGAGCAGCAGCACGAAACCGGCCAGGCTGCGGTCGGTCAGCCCGGCCAGCCGGCGCGGGCTGGGCAGCAGGTCCCGGTAGAGGGTGAGCGCGTCGACGTTGGCCACCACCACGTCGGCGGGGACCGGGGCGGTGACGCCGCGCAGGCGTACGCCGTGCACCCGCCCGCCCGCGGCGTCGATCCGGGTGACCGTGGCGCCGGTCCGCACGACCACGCCGAGGTCCAGGCAGCGGGTCAGCAGCGCGTCGGCGAGCGTGCCCAGCCCGCCGCGCAGGTACCAGCCGCCGAAGGTCAGCTCGGCGTAGGGCACGGCGACCAGCGCGGCCGGCGCCCGGCGCGGGTCGGCGCCCGTGTAGGTGGCGTACCGGTCCAGCAGCATCCGCAGCCGGGGATCGGACAGGTGTCGCCGGCCCAGCCCGCGCAGCGTCCGGCCCGGGCCGATGGCGGCCAGGTCGCCCAGCCGCCAGGCCAGCGCGGCCAGGTCCAGCGGGGAGTCGATCGGGCGGCGCAGGATGTCCCGGTGCGAGGCCTGCCACACCCGCGCGGCCCGGCGCCACAGCCGCTGCCAGTCCGCGGCGGCCCGGTCGCCGAAGGCCGCGCCGATCCGGGCGGCGAACTCGGCCGGGTCCGCGCACGAGTCGAGGGCCGGGCCGCCGCCGGGGAAGACGTGCCGCACGATCGGGTCCACCGGCGCCAGGTCCAGGTACTCGTCGAGCTTCGCGCCGGTCGCCTCGAACAGGTCGTGGAAGACGTCGGGCAGGGTGAGCAGGCTCGGCCCGGTGTCGAAGTGGAACGCGCCCGCCGGCGTGTCGCGGACGTACCGGCCGAGCTTGCCACCGACGGTGCCCGCGCGTTCGAGCACGGTGACCTGGTGCCCGGTGGCGGCCAGCCGGGCGGCGGTGGCCAGCCCTCCCACTCCGGCGCCGACGACCACGATCCGCGCCATGCCGCGCCTCCCTAGGTGACGGGGCGGCCGCGCCAGGACAGGCGACGCCGCTTCCGCAGATGGTACGACCGCAGGGTCAGCCAACCGAGGACCACGACCGACACGGGGTGTGCCAGCGCGTCGGGCCACCACCGGCCCCCGGTCGCCCGGGCGCTGACCGCCCGCCCGGTGACCCCGAGCAGGTAGGCGGCGAGCGCCGCGGCGGCCACCGTCGGCGCGCCGGCGGCCAGGGCGACGACCGCCAGCAGCGGGGGAGCGGTGTAGAGCAGGAGCAGCAGGGCCACCACGGCGGCCGCCGCGCCCGGGTTGCCGAAGGTCGCCCAGAGCGACTTCGAGTACCCGTCGCGCAGCTGCGGCCAGTCCTCGTACATCCGGCAGGCGGCCAGCCGCGAGCCGTCGGCGAGGGCGATCCGGCCGCCGGCCCGCTTGACCGCGCGGGCCAGCTCGACGTCCTCCAGGATCTGCCCGGCCACCACGGCGTGCCCGCCGGCGGCCTCGTAGCCGGCCCGGTCCACCACCAGGAACTGCCCGCCGGCGGCGGCCAGCGACGGCCGCCGCGAGCGCTCCATCGCCCGCAGCGGCAGGAAGGTGAGCCACAGCCACTGCAACAGCGGCTGGACCAGCCGGTCGGCCACCGTCGCCACCAGGATCCGGGGGTACGGCGACAGCAGCGTCACCCGCGCGGCGCGCAGCTCGGTGACGGCCGCCGCGACCGCGTCCGGGGCGAGCACCACGTCGGCGTCGACGAAGACCAGCGCGGTCGCCGCGGGGTCGGCCCGGGTGGCCAGCTGCCAGCAGGCGTGCGGCTTGCCCAGCCAGTCCGGCGGCGGGGCGACCCCGTCGAGCAGGGTGACCCGGGGGTCGTCGCCCGCCACCGCGCGGACCACGTCCGCGGTGCCGTCGGTCGACCCGTCGTCGAGCACCACCACGCGCAGCCGCGGCACGCCCCGCTGGGCGAGCAGCGCGCGCAGGCACGGGGTGACCCGCGCGGCCTCGTCGCGCAGCGGCAGCAGCACCGCCACCGGCTCGGTGACCGGCGCCGGCCGTTCGGCCGGGCGGCGCAGCCAGCGGCCGGCGTTGAGCAGGGTGTGCGCGGTCAGCGCGGCGACGCCGAGCAGCAGCGCGAGGACGGCGGTCATGCCGTCGCGTCGACGCCGGGGCGCTGCGGCTGACGGGGCCCGTGCCGGTCGTCGCGGCGGGAGCGGACCAGCGTGACCGCCAGCGGCACGGCGGCCACCGACATGCCGACCGCGCCCCACAGGGCCGAGGCGGGCAGGTCGAGGAAGACCGCGTGGGCCAGCACGCTGGAGAAGTACGTCCACAGCCAGAGCGCGAACATCGGGCCGTCCCGCCCGTCGGTGGTGGCCACGGCGGGCCCGGCCAGCGGGCGCAGCGCGCTCATCATCAGCACGGCAAAGAGCAGCCAGCCCAGGTAGTTGCTCACCGGGATGCCGGGCAGGCCGGGCAGTGCGGGGGTGGCGTCCCGCCAGACCCAGTAGCCCTCGGCCACCATCTGCGGGTCGAGGAAGAGGTCCCAGGCGGCCAGCCCGACGGCGGCCAGCGCGATCCGCCGGACGGGGAACCGCCAGCCCCGGCGCCCCGGCCCGTCCCCGGCGCTCGGCCCGTCCCCGGCGCTCGGCCCGTCCCCGGCGCTCGGCCTGGCACCGGCGTCGCCGCCGGTCAGCCGGGTGGCGGCCAGCCAGGCCGGCCAGGCCATCCAGGTCCAGGCCAGCGGGATGATCAGCGGCACCCCGGCCAGCTTCGGCCCCAGCTCGCCGGAGTAGTCGTAGCTGCCGAACGGGAAGCCGGTGGCCACGCCGAGCGCCTCGATGGCGAACCCGCCGACCGTGGCCACCGCGACCAGCGCCGCCGCCGTACGCGGGCCCCGGCTGAGCAGCGCGTGGCCGACCGAGAGCAGGTAGCCGAGCACGACGGTGGCGACGGTCAGCCGGGCCCGGGTCTCCCCGGTGGTCAGCGGGTAGCAGATCTGCGCCAGCACCAGCACGGCCAGCAGCGCCCAGGACAGCCGTCGGGTCATGGCACGGGCCGGCCGGGCGGGGTGGGTGTCGGGGGCTCCAGCGGCAGGTCCCGGCCGAGCACGCCGAACGGGCGCTCGTCGCCGGGGAAGTGGAAGTCGCGCAGGACGTCGGCGAAGCCGAACCGGCGGTACAGCCGCCAGGCCCGGGACCGCTGTTCGTCGGCCTCGGGGGTGGAGAGCAGCGTGGTCGTCCCCTCCGCCAGGCTGAGCAGGGCCCGCAGCTGCCGCGCGCCCAGGCCGTGCCCCTGCGCGGGCGGGCGGACGTGCAGCTCCACCACCTCGAAGCAGTGGGTCAGCCAGCGCTGCCGGGTCGCGGCGTCCAGTGCCCGCCAGACCTGGTCGTGCCACCACTGCCCGGAGCCGCCCAGGTAGCCGTAGCCGAAGCCGGCCAGGTGGCCCTCGCTGGTCAGGCTGGCGACGGCGCGGAAGCCGGGCCGGCGTACGTGGGTGGCGATGTAGCCGCGTCGGGACTCCAGCAGCTCAGGGCGGTAGCCCATCGCCTCGCCGTAGACGGCCACCACGTCGTCCAGCCGTCGGACGAGATCGTCCGGCGTCCACCGCACCAACCTCATGCCCGTACACCCTCCGCCGCTCCCGGGTCGCCGTCCGCGACCCACCCCAGCACCGCCCGGTCACCCACCACGTCGCGCACCTCGAACCGCGCGAAGAGCTCCTCCGCGTACCACCCCGCGGTGGGGGTCCGCATGATCGCCGCCCGGTGCTCCGGGTGACGGTACGCGAACGCCACGAGGTCCGCCGGGGCGCGCCACACGCTCACCGTGCCCTGCCAGCCCAGCGGGGCCTCGCCGACGCCGAAGCGGGCCAGCAGGCCGGGCGCGGCGTGCAACGCGGCGGCCACCGGTGGGATCGCCCGCCAGAAGGTGGCCGCCCGACGGGGCCGCAGCCGGGCCCGGGTCAGCGCCAGCACCGGGCCGGTGACCCGGCCGCCGGGCGGCTCCCCGAACGGCCGGCGCCCCGACCACTCGCCCCGGCTGCTCAGCGGGCGCAGGTCGACCCGGACGGACGCGCGGGCGATCCGCGCCCAGGCGCGCCCCACCGGCGAGCCGTCGAAGCCGGCCGCGGCGGCGGGGGAGTCCCACACGGTCAGCGCCGCCCACCGGGTGAGGTCGGCGTCGCCCGGCCCGAAGCCGGTGCCGGTCCCGGTGCCGAGCAGCTTGCCGAACCGCACGCCGGGCACGGCCCGCAGCCGGCGGGGGTCGAGCGCCATCCGGGTCAACGCCCGGGGCAGCGCGGCGCGGGAGGTGCGCCACACGTGCAGGGTGACCAGCTCCGGGACGTCGGCCCCCACGCTCCGCTCGCTGCTGAGCCCCATGGTTTGCTCGCTCCGCTCGCTCACGCCACCGCCTCGCTCCGCTCCACGGCGGCGCGAGGCGCCACGCTGCTGAGCCCCATGGTTCGCTCGCTCCGCTCGCTCACGCCACCCCGGTCGGGACGCCGCCGGTGACCCGCAGCAGCTCCGGGTACGTGGTGGGGAAGACCGCCTGCGGCACGCCGCCGGCCGCCCAGATCTCGTCGTACGACTCCAGGGCGGTGTCCACCAGGGTGCGCAACGGGCGCGGGTGGCCGACCGGGGCGACCCCGCCGATCACCTGCCCGGTGTGCGCGCGGACGAACTCCGGGGTGGCCCGGCGCAGCCGGCCGACCCCGATGGACGCGGCCAGGCCGGCGGTGTCCACCCGGTGCGCGCCGGAGGTGAGCACCAGCAGCGGCGCGCCGTCCGCCTCGAAGACGAGCGAGTTGGCGATCTGCCCGACCGCGACGCCGAGCGACTCGGCGGCGGCAGCGGCGGTGTGGACCGCGTCGGGCAGCAGGCGGACGAGGCTCGGCGCGCCGGATCCGTCCCGGGCGCCCGCGGCGTCGAGCACGTCCTGCACCGCCCGCACGTTCGGGTGTGGCTGCATGTCGACCATTCTTCCCGGTACGCCGGTCGGCGGCTCAGCCGGCCGTGCCGGACCTCGGCCGGGCGGGGCGGGACGCCGTCCGGTCGGCTCCGGTCGGGACGGTGGCGGCGTCCGGGGCGGGCGGCACGGTGCCCTGGGCGGGCGGCCCTGTGTCCGGGGTGGGTGGCCCTGTGTCCGGGGTGGGCGGCGCGGTGGCCCGGGCCGGGGCGACCCGGGCCGTCTCGGCCAGCGCGACGCCCACCAGCACCAGGAGCCCGCCGGTGAGCTGGGCGGTGTTGAGCGCCTCACCGGGGCCGATCACGACCCAGGCGACCGCCGAGGCGAGCACCGGCTCGGCCATGCCGATGATCCCGACGCTGGTCGCGGGGAGGTGCCGCATCGCCCCGGCCACCAGCAGGTACGGCGCGATCGAGCCGAGCACCACCGTGTACGCGCAGAGCAGCGCCACGGGCACGCCCCCCTCGGTGTCGGCGGCCAGCGGCTCCCAGCCGCCGGTGCCAGCGGTGACCGCGCGGGTGAGCAGGCCCGCCACGGCGGAGGCGCCGAACGCCCAGGTGCACAGCGACAACGTGTCCCGGCGCGCCGTTCCGTGTGCGCCGAGCACGTAGTAGGCGGCGAGGAAGACCGCGGCCCCGAGACCGGCGAGCACGCCGAGGCCGTCCAGCTTCAGTTCGCCCCACACCTCGGCCACGCAGCCGAGGCCGACCAGGCTCAACGCCAGACCGGCCCAGAGCCGCGGGCGCACCCGGTGGCGCTGACCGAACCGGGCCCAGAGGGCGACCAGCAGCGGGGCGGTGTACTCGAACAGCAGCCCGATCCCGACCGGCAGCCGGGAGATGGCGACGAAGTAGAGCATCGGTACGGCGAAGAACCCGGCCAGCCCGTACCCGATCAGCAGCGGCAGCTGGCCGGGGGTGGCCCGGAGCCGGCGGGCCCCCGGACGCAGCAGCAGGCTCAGCACCAGCAGCCCGGTGACGGCACCGACGGCGCGCAGCAGGGTGAGCTGCGGGGCGTCCAGGCCGGCGCGGAGCACCAGCTTGGAGACGGTGCCGTTGACGGCGAAGAGCCCGGCCGAGGTGAGCACCATGGCGACCCCGAGGACGGGGCGGGGGGTGGTCACGGGCGGAGGCTACCGCCGCGGCCCTCTCCGCCGCCGACCGCGGTGGCGTACGCCCGGAGCCGGCACCTGCGTACGTCGTCCGAGGTCCGCGCGTCACACGTTGCATTTTCGTCGGAGGGAGGGTGTACTGTCAGCAGCAGTTAGAACGAGTGTTCGATTGCCTCGAACGCCCGTTCCAACCATCCGGGGCGGTGTTTCGCGGCGCGGCTCCGGGCGGTGCGGCTCCGCGGGCCGCACCTGGGTCCCGGGCAGTCGCGAGTCCGGGCCCGTCAGGCAGGAGCGTCGCCCGCCGCCCACGACCCCCGGGCGGCGGGCGACGAACCCGCCGGTAACGCCGGCCGGGTGTGGTGTGGGGAAGCGTCCACACCCGGCCGGCCACCCCACCGGTGCGTCTTCCTCCGCACCACTCGACCCGGCGTCCCGCCGGCGGCCCAGGGCCGTCTCCGGTGCGTCGCCTCGGCCACGTGGAGGAGACAGTCCCATGCCGACCAACCCGGCTCAGGCACCGACGGTGCCGGCGCACGTGCTGCCGCACCGCACCCCCGCCCAGCTTCTCGCGGTGGCCCGGCGCGGGCTGGCCGAGGCCGCCCAGACCCGTCCCGACGGCCTCCGCTACGCCGCCGCCCACCTGGCCGCGCTCCGCGCGGCCGCGGCCGTGCTCGCCGCCCGGGCGCGTCCCGCCCCCACCCGGCGCCACCGGGTGACCAGCGTCTGGATCCTGCTCTCCGGTGTCGCCCCCGAGCTCGACGAGTGGGCCCGGTTCTTCGCACTCGGCGCCGGCAAGCGGGCCGCCGCCGAGGCCGGCATCCCACGGGTCGTGACCGCCCGGGAGGCCGACGACCTGCTGCGCTCCGCCGAGCAGTTCGTCACGGTCGTGGAGGCCGCGCTCGGCGTGGCCCACCAACCGGCACTCGACGGCCTCGCGGCCTGACCCGGGCACCCGGCCAGCCGGCGACGACCGGGGCCCGGCGCGGCACGCGCACGTCTGATCCGACAGCACGACGGGGGGTAGGTCCGATGGCGGGCCGGATGGTGGTCGGTTCCGCCGCACTGGCCGCTCTGGTGCGCCCGGCGAGCGCGCCGGACCCGGCGACCGGTCACCGACTGTTGCCGGTGGCCCCCGAGTTGACCGGGCTGCTGCCCAACCGGGGATTGCGACGGGGCAGCACGATCGCGGTCGCCACCGGCCAGCCCCGGCGCAGCGGCGGCACCTCGCTGGTCCTGGCGTTGCTCGCCGAGGCGTCCCGGGCCGGCTCGTGGTGCGCCGTGGTCGGGGTACCGACGTTCGGGGCGGGCGCCGCCGCCGAGTTGGGCATCGCCCTGGACCGGCTCGCCCTGGTGCCCCACCCGGGCCCGGAATGGGCCACCGTCATCGCCGCGCTGATCGACGGGGTGGACGTCGTGGTCGCCGCCGTGCCGACGACGGTCTCCGCCTCGGTCGCCAACCGGCTGGCCGCCCGGGCCCGGCAGCGCGGCAGCGTCCTCGTCCCGTACGGGCGGTGGGACGGCGCGGACGTGACCCTCCAGGTGGTCAGGGGCGCCTGGGAGGGGCTCGGGCAGGGGCGGGGCCGGCTGCGTCGCCGCGAGGTCACCGTCTCCGCGCGGGGCCGCGGGGCCGCCGCCCGCCCCAAGGAGGTCAAGGTCTGGCTGCCCGGGGACGGGCTCACCCGGGTCATTCCCCGCTCCGCTCCCGCCACCGCCGTCTCCGCCACCGGCCGGTCGACGGCCGGCCGGCTCCACCAGGTCGGCCCGGCCGTCGCCTCCGGGCCCACCGCCCCGTCCCGTCGCGCCGCGCTCACCCTGGTCGGTCCGACGTGACCGCCGCGCCCGTGCGGACCCTGCTGCTCTGGTGCCCGGACTGGCCGGTGCTCGCCGCGGAGATCGTCGACGGAGTGCCGGCCACCGACGCGGTCGCCGTGCTGCACGCCAACCGGGTGGTCGCCTGCTCCGAGCGGGCCCGCGCCGAAGGGGTGCGCCGAGGGCTGCGCAAACGGGAGGCCCAGGGCCGATGCCCCCAGCTCACCGCCGTCGAGTACGACCCCGGACGGGACGCCCGGGCGTTCGAACCGGTGGTCGCCGCCGTCGAGGAACTGGTCGCCGGCGTCGAGGTGGTACGCCCCGGCGCGTGCGCGGTGGCGGCCCGGGGGCCGAGCCGCTACCTCGGGGGTGAGGAGGCGGCCGCCGAGCGGATCGTCGAGCACGTCGCCCAGGCCTGCGCGGTGGAGAGCCAGGTCGGCATCGCCGACGGGGTCTTCGCCGCCGGGCTGGCCGCCCGCGACGGACGGGTCGTTCCGCCCGGCGAGACACCGGGGTTCCTCGCCGGCCTGCCGGTGGAGGCGCTCGGCCGCCCGGCCCTGGCCGACCTGCTGCGCCGGCTCGGCGTACGCACCCTGGGCGACTTCGCCGCGCTGCCCGCCGGCGACGTGCTGGCCCGGTTCGGCTTCGACGGTGCGTTGGCCCACCGGCTGGCGGCCGGGCGGGACCACCGTCCGCTCGCGGTCCGGCAACCCCCGGTCGACCTCGCGGTCACCGCCGATCACGACGAGCCGCTCGACCGGGTCGACGCGGCGGCCTTCGCCGCCCGGGCACTGGCCGAACGGCTGCACGACCGGCTCGCCGCGCACGGGCTGGCCTGCACCCGTCTCGGCATCGAGGCGGTCACCGCGCACGGCCAGGAACTGCACCGGGTCTGGCGGCACGACGGGCTGCTCACCGCCGCGGCCATCGCCGACCGGGTGCGCTGGCAGCTCGACGGCTGGCTGTCCGGCAGCACCGGCCGGGCCGGTACCCGCCCGACCCGCCCGACGGCGGGCATCATCCGGCTGCGGCTGGTCCCGGACGGGGTGGTCGCGCAGGCCGGCCTGCAACCCGGCCTGTGGGGGGAGACCGGCGAGGAGCGGGAGCGGGCGCACCGGGCGTTGAGCCGGGTGCAGGGCATCCTCGGCCCCGAGGCGGTCGTCACCGCGGTGCTCGGCGGCGGGCGCTCGCCGGCCGACCAGGTGCGCCTGGTGCCGTGGGGCGACGAACGCCTTCCGGCCCGGCCCGTCCCGCCGCCGTGGCCGGGCCGCCTGCCGCCACCAGCGCCGGCCGTGGTGCTGCCCGACCCGCTCGCCGCGGTCGTGCACGACGCCGCCGGTGAACCGGTCGAGGTCAGCGCGCGGCTCCAGGTCAGCGCCGAGCCGGCCCGGCTGACCGTGGGCGCCGCCCGGCCGGTCGAGATCGTCGGCTGGGCCGGTCCCTGGCCGGTCGACGAGCGTTGGTGGGCGCCGGCCGAGGCCCGCCGCCGAGCCCGGTTCCAGGTCTGCCTCGCCGACGGTACGGCCCTGCTGCTCGCCGTCGAGGCCGGGCGGTGGCTGGTGGAGGCGATCTATGACTGAGCGCCCGCCCGCGGTCCTCGACAGGCCCCCGCCCCGCCCCCGCCGCCCCGCTCGCCCCGACGCCCTGCCGGCGGGTCGGCTCGGCCGGCGTGAGGCTTCGCCGGCTGCCCCGCTGACGCTGTCGAGTTGCCCCGTTGACGGGACCGCCGGACGCAGGCTCTCGGATCTTGGTGAGTTTCGGCCCCTCCAGGGGCTCAAACTCACCAAGATCTCTCCGGCTGCCCGCCCGGAGGGGCTCTGATGAGCTTCCATAACCCGAAGCTGCCCTGGTCGGAGTTGGAGCGTGTGCTCTCCGGTCGGGAATCCGGCACCGGCCGATCGGGCACGGGCCGGCCGGGTGCGGGCGGGACGGGCACGGGCCGGCTGAGTGGGGGCGGGACGGGCACGGGCCGGCCGGGTGCGGGCGGGACGGGCGTGGGCCGGCCGGGCGTGGGTGCGGGGGCCTCGGGCAAGGAGCGATCTGGTGTGGGCGCGGCTCGACCGGGTGCGGGCGGGACAGGCGTGGGCCAGCCGGGCATGGGCCGGCCGGGCGTGGGCGCGGAGGCGTCGGGCGAGGAGCGGTCTGGTGTGGACGCGGGTCGACCGGGCGTGGGCGCGGAGGCGACAGGCGAGGATCGGTCGAGTGCGGGTGCGTCGAGTGCGGGCCGGCCGGAGGCGGGGCGGTCGGGTGTGGGCCGAGCGGGTGCGGGGCGGCCGGGGGCGGAACGAGGGGATGCGGGCGGGCCGGGGGAGGGGCGGGCCGGGGAGGGCAGCCGGGGGCGCGACGAGCGGCACCTGCACGTGGTCGACCCGTTGGCCGTGGACGCCGACGGCGGCGACTCTCCCGCCTGGAGCCGCAGGCGGGAGCACTACCAGCCGCCCGAGGTGGCCCGCCCCGACAACGCGGTGCCGTACGCCGAGTTGCACGCGCACACCAACTTCAGCTTCCTCGACGGTGCCAGCCACCCGGAGGAACTGGCCGAGGAGGCGGCCCGGCTGGGCCTCACCGCGCTCGCCGTCACCGACCACGACGGCTTCTACGGGGTGGTGCGCTTCGCCGAGGCGGCCCGCGCGCTGCACCTGCCGACGATCTTCGGCGCCGAACTCTCCCTGGAGCTGCCCGGCCCGCAGAACGGCGAGCCCGACCCGCTCGGGCGGCACCTGCTGTTGCTCGCCCACGGCCACGAGGGGTACGCCCGGCTCGCCTCGACCATCGCCCGCGCCCAGCTGCGCGGCGGAGAGAAGGGCCGCCCGGTCTACGGCGAGCTGGAGGAGATCGCCGAGCAGTTGCGTGACCACGTGCTGGTGCTCACCGGCTGCCGCAAGGGGCACGTGCCGTCGGCGCTGCTCACCGAGGGGGTGGACGCGGCGGCCCGCGAGCTGGACCGGCTGACCGCCCTGTTCGGCGCGGAGACGGTGGCGGTGGAGCTGACCGACCACGGGCACCCGGTGGACGCCGACCGCAACGACGCGCTCGCCGAGCTGGCGGCGGCGGCCGGCCTGCCCACGGTGGCCACCAACAACGTGCACTACGCCACGCCGGGCCGGCGGCGGCTGGCCACCACCGTTGCGGCCGTCCGGGCCCGGCGCAGCCTGGACGAGATCGACGGCTGGCTGCCCGCCGCCGGCACCGCCCACCTGCGCGGCGGCGCCGAGATGGCGGCCCGGTTCGCCGCCTACCCGGGGGCGGTGGCACGGGCCGCCGAGTTCGGCGCCGAGCTCGCCTTCGACCTCCAGCTCGTCGCGCCGCGGCTGCCGGCGTACCCGGTGCCGCCGGGGCACACCGAGATGAGCTGGCTGCGCCACCTGACCCGCGCCGGCGCCCGCGAGCGCTACGGCCCGCCCGAGGCGCACCCGAGGGCGTACGCGCAGCTCGACCACGAGCTGAACATGATCGAGGAGCTGGGCTTCCCCGGCTACTTCCTGGTGGTCTACGACATCGTCACGTTCTGCCGCGAGCAGGACATCTACTGCCAGGGGCGGGGCTCGGCGGCCAACTCGGCGGTCTGCTACGCGCTGCGGATCACCAACGTGGACGCCGTCCGGCACCGGCTGCTCTTCGAGCGCTTCCTCGCCCCGGAGCGCGACGGCCCGCCCGACATCGACGTCGACATCGAGTCCGACCGCCGGGAGGAGGTGATCCAGCACGTCTACGCCCGGTACGGCCGGGAGCACGCCGCCCAGGTCGCCAACGTCATCTCCTACCGGCCCCGCTCGGCGGTGCGGGACGTGGCCAAGGCGTTCGGGTTCTCGCCCGGCCAGCAGGACGCCTGGAGCAAGCAGATCGACCGCTGGGGGTCGGTGGCGGCCGTCGACGTGGCGGACATCCCCGAGCAGGTGGTCGCGTACGCCAACGAGTTGCAGACGTTCCCCCGGCACCTGGGCATCCACTCCGGCGGCATGGTGATCTGCGACCGGCCGGTGATCGAGGTTTGTCCGGTGGAGTGGGGGCGGATGCCGGGCCGCAGCGTGCTCCAGTGGGACAAGGACGACTGCGCCGCCGTCGGCCTGGTCAAGTTCGACCTGCTCGGGCTCGGCATGCTCTCCGCGCTGCACTACGGCTACGACATGATCGGGATGAGCCTGGACCTCGGGGACATGACGCTGGACGATCCCGAGGTCTACGACATGCTCTGCCGGGCCGACTCGGTCGGGGTGTTCCAGGTGGAGAGCCGCGCCCAGATGGCCACCCTGCCCCGGTTGAAGCCCCGCGAGTTCTACGACCTGGTGGTCGAGGTGGCGCTGATCCGGCCCGGCCCGATCCAGGGCGGCTCGGTGCACCCGTACATCCGGCGCAAGAACGGCCAGGAGCCGGTGACCTACCCGCACCCGCTGATGCGCAACGCGCTGGAGAAGACCCTCGGCGTGCCGCTGTTCCAGGAGCAGCTGATGCAGCTCGCGATCGACCTGGCGGGCTTCGACGCCGCTGGCGCCGACCAGCTGCGCCGGGCGATGGGCGCGAAGCGTTCCGCCGAGCGGATGGCCCGCATCGCCGACCGGCTCTACGCGGGCATGGCGGAGCGGGGCATCACCGGCGAGCTGGCCGACGACGTCTTCCACAAGCTCTCCGCGTTCGCCAGCTACGGCTTCCCGGAGAGCCACGCGATGAGCTTCGCCTACCTGGTCTACGCCAGCTCCTGGCTCAAGCGCTACCACCCGGGGCCGTTCCTGGCCGCGCTGCTCAACGCCCAGCCGATGGGCTTCTACTCGCCGCAGACGCTTGTCGACGACGCCCGCCGGCACGGGGTGGAGGTGCGCCGGCCGGACATCAACGCCAGCGGCGCGCTGGCGGTGCTGGAGTCCACCCCGCAGACCCGGTGGGGCAGCGCGCCGGGGGAGCCGCCACACGCCTGGGGGCTGAACGGGCCCGCCGTCCGGCTCGGGCTCTCCGGCGTGCGTACCCTCGGCGACGGGGTGGCCGAGCGGATCGAGGCGGAGCGGGCGGCGCGCGGGCCGTACCGCGACATGCCGGACCTGGCCCGGCGCGTGGGTCTCACCGCCGCGCAGCTGGAGGCGCTGGCCACCGCGGACGCCTTCGCCTGTTTCGGGCTGTCCCGGCGGCAGGCCCTCTGGGCCGCCGGCGCGGCGGCCCAGGACCGGCCGGGCCGGCTGCCGGGCACGGTGACCGGCGCGACCGCGCCCACCCTGCCCGGGATGGAGGCGGTGGAACGGCTGGTCGCCGACGTCTGGGCGACCGGGTTGTCACCGGAGAGCCACCCGGCGAGCTTCATCCGCCCCCGGCTCGACGCGCTCGGCGCGGTGCCGATCGCCCGGCTCGGCGGGGTGGAACCGGGGCGGCGCATCCGGGTCGGCGGGATCGTCACCCACCGGCAGCGGCCCGCGACCGCCGGCGGGGTCACCTTCCTCAACCTGGAGGACGAGACGGGGATGCTCAACGTCACCTGCTCCCCGGGCCTGTGGCAGCGCTACCGGCGGGTGGCCCGCACGAGCGCCGCGCTGGTGGTGCGGGGGCGGCTGCAACGGCACGAGGGAGTGATCAACCTCACCGCCGACCGGCTGGACGCCATCGAGCCCCCGGTCAGTCCGCCCTCGCGCGACTTCCGCTGACGGCAGTGATCCACATTACGGTTTTCCGGGCCGGATGGAGGGACACTCCAGCTCGCGTGGGCAGAGTGGCCCGCGCGAGCACGAGGGGGACGAACGATCATGGGAAACAACGACGGTAACGGTGGGGTGGCGAACTCCCGGCGGACCCGGCTCGGCGCCGGTTGGACCCCGAGCCACCACACGGAGCCGCGCGAGTACGAGATCGTCGAGGGCCCGGTGGCCAACGCCCTGCGGTCGCGGGCCGAGGACGACGCCGCTGCCGGCGAGTCCTGACCTCCCACCCGGAGCCGGCCGGGCCGCCACAGGTGCGGCGCGGTGCGGCTGGACCGGGTGACTAGGCTCGACCGGGTGGAGCAGACCCCAGGCCGGCTCGCCGGGCCGCCGCTGACCCCCCGTACCGCCGTGATCTGGTCGGTGCTGCGCGCCGAGCTGGAGCGCCGCGCCGGCACCGCGCTGACCGTGCTCGACGTCGGCGGCGGCACGGGCGGCTTCGCCGTGCCGCTGGCCCAGGCCGGGCACCGGGTCACTGTGGTCGACGCCAGTCCCGACGCGCTCGCCGCGCTGACCCGCCGGGCCGCGGAGGCCGGCGTGGCCGAGCGGGTCCGCGCGGTGCAGGGCGACGGCGACGCGCTCGCCGGCCTGGTCGAGCCGGGCAGCGCCGACCTGGTGCTCTGCCACGCCGTGCTGGAGGTCGTCGACGATCCGGCGGCGGTGGTGGCGGCGTTGGCCGCCGCGCTGCGGCCGGGCGGCGCCGCGAGCGTGCTCGTCGCCGGCCGGGCCGCCGCCGTGCTCGGCCGGGCCATGAACGGGCACCTGGACGTCGCCGCCGCGCTGGCCGCCGATCCGGCCGGGACCGCCGGCCCCCGGGACACCCTGCGCCGGCGCTACGACGCCGACGGCGCCGCCGCGCTGCTCACCGCCGCCGGGCTCGTGGTCGAGCAGATCCATGGCGTACGCGTGCTCGCCGACCTGCTCCCCGCCGCCGTCGCCGATGGCCAGCCGGCCGCCCTGGTCGAGTTGGAGCGGGCGCTCGCCGCGCGGGCGCCCTGGCGGGACCTCGCCGCCCAGCTGCACCTGTTCGCCCGCCGCCCGTGACCGACCCGCCCCGCCCGCCGCACCCGCCCGGGCCCACGCTGGAGATCGTCGGACCGCGCTACGGCGACGCCAGCCTCGCCGACGTCCTGCCGTCCGCACTCGCCGTGCTCGATGTGCCCGGCGCCACCGACCTGCTCGGGCTGCGGGCCGCGCTGCCCGGGATACGCCGGATCGCGGTGCTGCTCGTCGACGGCCTCGGCTGGCACCAGATCCCGACCGCCGCCCCGTACGCGCCGACCCTGGTGGCGCTCGCCGCCACCGTCGGGCGGCAGCTGACCTCCGGCTTTCCGTCGACCACGCCGACCAGCCTGGTGACGCTGGGCACCGGCGCCGCCCCCGGCGCGCACGGCGTGCTCGGGTTCACGGTGCGGGTGCCGGGGACCGATCGGGTGCTCAACCACGTCGAGTGGGCGGCCGATCCGGCGCCGCTGCGCTGGCAGCCGGTGCGTACGCAGCTGGAACGGGCCCGCGCCGCCGGGGTCGCGGTGACGGTGGTGAGCCGGCCGGAGTTCGGCGGCAGCGGGCTGACGCTGGCCGCCAACCGCGGCGGCGACTACCGCGGCGCGCCCGGCGTCGACGCGCTCGCCGAACGGATGCTCGCCGCCCTGGCCGCCGGAGCGGGACCCACGCTGGTCTCCGGCTACCACCCCGACCTGGACCGGCACGGCCACCTGACGGGCGTGGACTCGGCACCCTGGCGGATCGCCGCGGCCAAGGTGGACCGGCTGCTGGCCCGGCTCGTCGACGGGCTGCCGCCCGACGCCGCGCTGCTGGTCACCGCCGATCACGGCCAGCTCGACGTGCCGGCCGAAGACCGCTTCGACCTGGACACCGACCCCCGGCTGCGCGCCGGACTGGAGGTGGTCGCCGGGGAGCCCCGGGTCCGCTACCTGCACGTCGCCCCCGGTGCCGTGGACGATGTGGTGGCCGCCTGGTCGGCGGTGCTCGGCGACGCGGCCCGGGTGCGTACCCGCGACGAGGTGGTGGCCGCCGGCTGGTTCGGTCCGGTGGCGGAGGAACACCTGGCGCGCATCGGCGACGTGGTGGTGATCTGCAACGGCACGTACGCGGTGACCGCCTCCCGCTCCGAGCCGCCGGCGGTCTCCCGGCTGGTGGCGTACCACGGGGCGGACACGGCGGCCGAGATGGCGATCCCGCTGCTGGTCGTACGCGGCTGACCGCGCCGGCCCGCCGGGCGGGGATGTCGCAGGCCCGGGCTAGCCTGCGGGGATGGGCCGCAGCCAGTCGTTGCCCCGGGGTGGCGATCCCCGGTTCGGGCCGGACGCCGACGATTCCGGCTGCCCGATCCTGCACGTCGACATGGACGCCTTCTTCGCCTCGGTCGAGGTCCGCCGCCGGCCGGAGCTGCGCGGTCGGCCCGTCGTGGTCGGCGGCACCGGCCCGCGCGGGGTGGTGAGCTCCGCCAGCTACGAGGCCCGGCGCTACGGCGTACGCAGCGCCATGCCCACCGCCCGGGCCCGGGCGCTCTGCCCGCACGCGGTCTACCTGCCGCCGGACTTCCCGCAGTACTCGGCGGCCTCCGCCGCGGTGATGCAGATCTTCCGGGACGTCACCCCGCTGGTCGAGCCGCTCTCCCTGGACGAGGCGTTCCTCGACGTGGCCGGCGCCCGGCGGCTCTTCGGCCCGCCGGCCGCCATCGCCCGGCGCATCCGCGAGCGGGTCGCGGGGGAGCAGGGGCTGAGCTGTTCCGTCGGCGTCGCGCCGAGCAAGTTCGTGGCCAAGCTCGGCTCGACCCGCGCCAAGCCCGACGGCCTGCTCGTCGTCCCGGCCACCCGGGTGCTCGACTTCCTGCACCCGCTGCCGGTGTCGGCGCTGTGGGGGGTGGGGGAGCGGTCCACCGAGACGCTGCGGCGGCTGGGCCTGGCCACGATCGGCGATCTCGCCGAGGCCCCGGTCGGCATGCTGCGCAAGGCGCTCGGTGAGGCGTCCGCCGCCCACCTGCACGAGCTGGCCTGGGGGCGCGACCCGCGCCGGGTCACCCCCGAGCAGGCGGAGAAGTCGATCGGCGCCGAGGTGACCTTCGACGTGGACGTCACCGACCCGCTGGAGATCCGCCGGTCGCTGCTCGCCCTCGCCGAGAAGGTCGGCATCCGGCTGCGCCGGGCCGGGCAGGTCGGGCGCACCGTGTCGCTCAAAGTGCGGCTGACCGATTTCCGCACCGTCAGCCGCTCCCGCACGGCGGGCGTGCCGACCGACGTCGCCAGGGAGATCTTCGACACCGTCTGGGCGCTCTACACCGCGCTCGACCCGGGTGAGCCCGTCCGTCTGGTCGGCGTACGGGTCGAGGGGCTCGCCGCCGCGCGGGAGACCCCGCGGCAGCTCACCCTCGGTGCGCCCGAGCGGGGCTGGCGGGAGGCGGAGGCCGCAGCCGACGCCGCCGCTGCCCGTTTCGGGCGGTCCGTCATAGGTCCGGCCAGTCTGCTGGGGGTCCGCGAGGGGCGACGAAATGAAAATCCACCCCGGCCGTAGGTCGTCCCGCTTTCCGACGCGCGAGGGCCCTCGTAGACTTGCGGGTAAGCAGCCGGTTGGCTGCCACGGTCTGTCGGCCCGACCGGGCCGACCAACGTGACCGGGGAGGAGTGCCGTGCCGCTCTCGGAGCACGAGCAGCGGCTGTTCGAGCAGATCGAGCGGTCGCTTGCCGAGGACCCCAAATTCGCCTCGGCCGTGCGCGCCAGCGATCCGCGCTTCCACGCGCGGCGTCGCCTGCTCGTCGCTGCCGGCGTGATCATTGCTGGGCTGGCCCTGTTGGTCTATGGCGCGGTGATCAAGCTTCCGCCGCTGGCAGTGGCGGGTTTCGTCGTCATGCTGGCCTCGGCCGCGTTCGCGGTGCAGTCGCACCGTCGGGGGCAGTCACCGGACCTGCACGTCGTGGGCGGGACGACGAGTCGTCGTCGCCCTCGCGGCCGGTCGGGTCGTCGGCCCTCGATCCTGGACCGGATGGAGGACCGGTGGCGGCAGCGCCCGGAGGGGCACCGCTGAGCCCGGCCCGCCCCTGAGGCGGGCCGCGCGACAAACAGTCGGCCGCCGGGACGCCCGGCGGCCACCGACGACTCAGCACGCCCCGGGGGCGTGCATCCTCCGCATATCCCGATGTCCGGCATCCGGCCGGTGCCTCGTCGGCCCGTGAGCCCGGTCGGCCCGTGAGCCCGGTCGGCCCGTGAGCCCGGTCGGCCCGTGAGCCCGGTCGGCCCGTGAGCCCCGCGAACGCGACGGGCCGGCGGGGGCGGGTGCCCCTACCGGCCCGTTCGTCCGTCGGTCAGCGGGCCATGCGGCCGGCCAGCAGGCGACGCGGGCTCCAGCGCAGCAACCGGTGCCGGGCCCGACCGCCCGCCGCCACCAGCCGGGACGACGCCTCGGCCGTGCCCGTGCGCCAGCGCAGCAGCACCGACGGCGGCAGCACCGCCGCCACCAGGCGGGTACGCCGGTCGGTCTGTGCGGCGAGCGCGGCGCGTACGGTGCGCAGGGCCGGCAGGAGTTGCTCGCCGGTCAGCGGATCGCGGGCGTAGCGGGCGCGTTCCTCGGCGCGGCCGAGCAGGCGTACGGCCGTGGTCGCCCCCGCGTCGGCGGTGAGCGCCTCCCGGGACAGCCGGTCGGCGGTCGCCCGGGGGGTCTCCGTCCGGTCCACCCGGACCCGGTAGTCCACAAGCGTGTCCAGCAGTTCGTCCCAGGCGGCGTGCGCGTCCGCCCGCGCCCGCTCCGCGTCCGCCACCACCACCATGCGTCGCCCGTCGGTGGGCGCGTCGCCGGCGGCCCCGGGGCGCACCGCCGCCGCGGCCGGTCTCGCCGGGCCGCTGCGCCTGCGGCGCAGCGCCGTGCGGCGCAGCGCCGGCAGGGCGAGCAGAGCGAGCAGGGCCAGCACCGCCGCGGCGGCGTACCAGGGCCAGACCGGAGCCTGGTCGGTCGGGGCCGTGCCGTCGAGGGCCAGGCCGGAGTCGAAGTCCTCCTCGGGGCCGTCCGGCCCCGCCGGGCCGGCCGACGGGTCGACGTCGCCGGGGGCACTCGTCGGGCCTGCGGTCGGCGTCTCCGCCTCCGGGGCGTCGATGTCCGGCGCCCACGCCGACCGGGTCGAGCCCTGCACGCCGTACGCCGGGGTGGGGTCGAAGGGCACCCAACCGACCTCGTTGAAGTAGACCTCCGTCCAGGCGTGCAGGTTCCGGTTGGTCAGCGTGTACGTGCCGTCGCCGGAGTTGCTGCCGTTGGCGAAGCCGAACGCCACCCGGGCCGGTACGCCGGCGGCCCGGACCAGCCACGTCATCGCGGCGGCGTACTGCTGGCAGAAGCCGACCTTGTTGTCGAGGAAGTCGACGATCTCCCGCCCGCTGGTGCCGCCCTTGGTGCTGAGCGAGTAGGTGAAGCCGTTGTCCGCGGAGAAGTGGTCGTAGATCGCGCGGACCTTGTCGTACTCGGTGTCCTTGCCCCGTACCAGGGTGGAGACCAGCTCCTCGACCTCGGGCACCGGCGGCGGTGCGGGATGCAGGCGCCGTACGGCGTGGTCGGCCGGCAGCGGCGACGACCGGCGCAGGGCCGCCGGTGTGTAGGCCGAGCGCACGTACTCGAACGAGTAGCGCTTGTCGCGCGAGTTGTCCCGGTGGGAGAAGACCACCTGGAGGCTGGGGTCGTACGCCCAGTTGCCGTTGAGGCCCTCGGAGCGCACCGGTTCGGTGTAGACCGGCAGCAGCGGCATGTTGAGGGTCTTCGTCACCTCGACAGTGGCCTGGTACGTCCGCTGCTCGACGCCCCGCGCGGACGGCGCCGGCAGGTCGTCGACGGGCCGGCCCGTGGGGGTGCCCTCGCGGAAGCCGCTCGGCGTGAGCTTGTCGGCCACGCCGAAGCGCAGGTAGAAGGGGCGGGGCTCGTTCGTGGTGACCTTGACCAGGTCGGCGACCTCGGACTGGTTGAGCTGCCCGCTCAACGCCGCGAACAGGTCGATCCGGCCGGTGCCGCCCTGCCCGGAGCGCCCGTTGCCGTTGCCGTTGCCCGAACCGCCAAGCGTGTCCAGCAGCCCGCCCGTCATTCCCGGCACGGCCAGCGGCAGCACCACGGCCAGCGCCACACCCACCGCCGCCAGCCGCCGGCCGGCGGCGGCCAGCGGCGAGGCCTCCCAGACGTCGACGTCCCGCCCGTCGCCGGTGAACCGCCGGCCGAACCGGCGGACCCGGTCGACGTTGTCGGTCACCAGCAGCCAGAGGAACCCGGCGGCGCCGACGACGAACGGCACCGCCGGGACGCTGTCCACGTAGACCGCGACGGGCACCGAGTAGATCGCCAGCATCGGCAGGCCGGCCAGCGCCGGCCGGCGCAGCCCGACGGTGAGCACGTCGACCACCACGGCCACCCCGCCGATCCCGAGCACCGTGACGAACAGCAGCGGGTCGGTGTCGGGGACCTTGACGCCGTACGAGCGCATGTCCTCCAGCGAGCCGTCGAGCAACTCGCCGAAGTGCGTGAAGGTCGACGGGGTGGGCACGATGCCCAGCAGTTCGGTGCCGCCGGGGAAGAGCCAGGTCAGGGCCAGCGTCAGGCCGGCCAGCATGCCCAGCGCCTGGCCCCAGAGCGGAACCCGCGCCAGCCGGGCGAGCGCGGCCACGGCGGCGACCACGGCCACCGCGATCGTCGCCTGGATCAGCCACGTCCAGCGTTCGAAGATGGCCGACAGCGGCGCGGCGGCGAGCAGCGTCGCCGCGGCGGCCACGAAGCCCAGGTTCCGGTGGGCGATCATGAGGGGACCCTTCCGTTCATCGCATGCCCCCGGCCACCGTCTCGGCCATGGCCGCCCGCAGCGCGAAGCCCTGCGAGCCGCGGGCCGCCTGCGGCCACAGCGCGGGCAACTGCGTGCCGTGGTCGACGCCGATGACCCGCCAGCCGCTCTGCAACATGGCCAGCGCGGCGGCGCCGTGGGCGTGGTCGGCCTCGGCCCGGGCCTTGGCGGGCAGGTTGAGCCAGGTGGAGCTGTCGAGCAGGAAACCGACGCAGGTGGCGCCGTTGCCCCGCAGCCCGGCCAGCAGTTCGGCCTCGGCCGTGCTCACCGAGCCGAAGAGGCCGATGATCAGGCCGCCGTCCGACCGTTGCCGGACCCGCTGCACCAGAGTGGTGAGCTCACCGAACTTGTCGAGCCGGACCTCGGCGAGGTGGTCGAGGAGCACCCCGTCGCCGGCCGCCTCGGACGCGTCCACGTCCGCGCCGGACCCGGTGACCAGGCGCAGCTTGTAGCCGGCCTGCCGCAGGTGCACCGCGATGCTGGCCGCGGCGGAGACCGCCCACTCGAAGGAGGCCGTCGGCCCGTCGCCGCGGTGGCCGTACGCGCGGGTGTCCAGCACGACGGTGGCCCGGCTCTCCCAGGGCTGCTCCTCCCGGCGCACCATCAGCTCGCCCGTGCGCGCGGTCGACTTCCAGTGCACCCGGCGCAGGTCGTCGCCCATCCGGTACTCCCGGGTGGCGGCGTCGTCCTCGCCGTGCACCGCCACCGAGCGGGCCCGGCTGTCGCCGCTGCCGGCGTACTCGCCGGGCAGGCGCACCGAGGGCAGCGGCGTGACCTGCGGGATGACGGTCAGATGATCGGTGCTCGGGAAGGCGCGGCTCAGCTCGCACAACCCGAACGGGTCCGTCATCCGGACCACCAGCGGGCCCACCTCGTAGCGACCGCGCACGTCGGCGCGCACCGTGTAGGCCACCGAGCTGGCCTGGTGGGCGCCGAGCCGCTCCAGCACCACCCGCGGCCGGCTGCCCAGCGCGTACGGCAGCCGGTCCTCCAGCAGCAGGGTGCCGGTGGGCAGGCGGGACATGTTCTGCAACCGCAGCACCACCCGGGAGCTGGCCCCGACGGGCACCCGGTGCGGGTCCAGCGACCGGTTGCAGGCCAGCTTGTAGCGGCTGCGCCCGACGTAGGCCGCGGCGAGCAGCGGCAGGACGGCCAGCAGCACGGCCACCCGGAGCAGGTCCTTCTCGCCGAGGATGCCGGCCGAGACCGCCGCCGCGACCGCGGCCGCCACGAACGAACGGCCGCGGGTGGTCAGCCCGCGCAGCCCGTCGCGCACGTCACCGCCTCCGCGGCTCGTACGTGGCTCGGCCGTTGCCCTCGCCCGTGGGGCGGGTGTCGTACGGGGAGCGCCCGCGGTCGTGCGGCAGCGGCAGCCGGTGCACCAGCTCGGAGACGATCGCGTCGGTCGTGCGCCGGGCGAGCTGGGCGTCGGCGGTCGGGATGATCCGGTGCGCGAGCACCGGCACGGCCAGCACCTGGAGGTCGTCGGGCAGGACGTAGTCGCGCCCCTCCAGGGCGGCCACCGCGCGGGCGGTGCGCAGGAGCTGGAGGGTCGCCCGCGGGGAGGCGCCCAGCCGCAGGTCGGCGGCCTCGCGGGTGGCGGTGACCAGGTCGATCGCGTACTGCTTCACGGCGTCGGCGACGTGCACCTGCCGGACGTGGCCGATCAGCTGCCGCACGGTGTTGGCGTCGGCGACCGGACGCAGCTCGTCAAGCGGGTCCGTCGCGCCGTGCCCGTCGAGCATCGCCAGCTCGGCGCTCGGGTCCGGGTAGCCCATCGCGATGCGGGCGGTGAACCGGTCGCGCTGCGCCTCGGGGAGGGGATAGGTGCCCTCCATCTCGATCGGGTTCTGGGTCGCGACGACCATGAACGGCGTCTGGAGGTGGTAGGTGACGCCGTCGACGGTGACCTGGCGCTCCTCCATGCACTCCAGCAGCGCCGACTGCGTCTTCGGCGAGGCGCGGTTGATCTCGTCGCCGACGACCAGGTTGGCGAAGACCGCACCGGGGCGGAACTCGAAGTCGTGCGTCTCCTGGTTGTAGACGCTGACCCCCGTGACGTCGCTGGGCAACAGGTCGGGGGTGAACTGGATGCGGCGCACGGAGCAGTCGATCGAACGGGCCATGGCCTTGGCGAGCTTGGTCTTGCCGACCCCGGGCACGTCCTCGATGAGCAGGTGGCCCTCGGCGAGCAGGACGGCCAGGGCGAGCCGCACGGTGGCGGTCTTGCCCTCGATGACCTGCTCGATGTTCGACACGATGGCTTCGCTGGCGGCACGGAACTCGTCGTGCGGCAACACGCCGCCCACCTCGTCCCAGGTCTGTTGTGTCACGGGCCTCCTCCTCGTCGCCGGACGGCAGCTCTGAATAGAGCACCTGGACCCGCCGTAGGGTTCGCGACGCCGAGCCTCGTCTGCCGCAGAAATCTCACTGGTCTCTCAGGCTAACCATGTTTGTCGCCGCCGCCGACCCCCGCAGGTAGACGGTCGGTTACGCACCGAACATTCGCCGGGTCGGGGGAACGGACCGTCGCTCTCGGTGCCGGTGATGATCACGAAGGGGTGCCGCGACGCGTACGTCCGGGGTCGCCGTCCCGACCCGTGGCGGCGGGCGACGTGCGGGACCGGACGGCGGGGTACACTCCCGGGCATGGCCGGATTCTTCCTGCTTCTTACCGGGCCGTGCTGATGCGCTGACGCGCGACAGCACGGCGGCCCCTCCTGCGCGAGGGGCTTTTTTGTGCCCTCCGCCGGACGCCCCGGCGATCGGCACCCGGCACCGGCGCCGGCCCTCGGGCGGCGCGGCGCCGGCGGCGGACAGACCCGAGCCAGACCGACATGACCGCGCCGAGCGAGGTCAGCACCCAGCCCGGCCGTGGCGTGGCCGGCGGCGACGAGCGAAGCGAGGAGACGCCATGAGTGAGGCAGCACCGGCCGACATTCCCCCGTTCCGGTACACCGCGGCCCTGGCCGAGGAGATCGAACAGCGCTGGCAGGACGCCTGGGCGCGGGAGGGGACATTCCACGCCCCGAACCCGACCGGCCCGCTGGCCGACCCCGGTCACCCGCGCGCCGGGGCGGAGAAGCTGTACGTCCTGGACATGTTCCCGTACCCGTCGGGCGCGGGCCTGCACGTCGGCCACCCCCTGGGCTACATCGGCACCGACTGCTTCGCCCGCTACCAGCGGATGGCGGGACGCAACGTGCTGCACGCCATGGGCTTCGACGCGTTCGGCCTGCCCGCCGAGCAGTACGCGGTGCAGACCGGCACCCACCCGCGGACCACGACCGTGGCCAACATCGAGCGCTACAAGGCGCAGCTGCGCCGGCTGGGCCTGGCCCACGACGAGCGCCGCTCGGTGGCCACCATCGACACCGACTTCTACCGCTGGACGCAGTGGATCTTCCTGCAGGTCTTCAACTCCTGGTACGACACCGGGGCGAAGCGGGCCCGCCCGATCGCCGAGCTGATCGCCGAGTTCGAGGGCGGCAACCGGCCCACGCCCGACGGCCGCCCGTGGGCGGAGCTGTCCGTCGCCGAGCGCCGGGGGATCGTCGACGATCACCGGCTGGCGTACGTCTCGCAGGCGCCGGTCAACTGGTGCCCGGGGCTGGGCACCGTGCTGGCCAACGAGGAGGTCACCGCCGACGGCCGCTCCGAGCGCGGCAACTTCCCGGTCTTCAAGCGCAACCTGAAGCAGTGGATGATGCGGATCACCGCGTACGGCGACCGGCTGCTGGACGACCTGGACACGCTGGACTGGCCCGAGCCGATCAAGCTGATGCAGCGCAACTGGATCGGCCGCTCCACGGGCGCACACATCGACTTCGTGGCCTCGACCGGTGATTCCGGTTCTGCGGGCGAAGCCCGAATCAAGGTCTTCACCACCCGGCCGGACACCGTCTTCGGCGCCACCTACATGGTGCTGGCCCCCGAGCACGAGCTGGTCGACGCGCTGGCGCCGGCGGCCTGGCCCGAGGGGACGAAGGACGCGTGGACCGGCGGGCACGCCAACCCGCGCGCGGCCGTGGAGGCGTACCGCAAGGCGGCGGCGGCCAAGACCGACGTCGAGCGGCAGGCCGACACGAAGGAGAAGACCGGCGTCTTCGTCGGGGCGTACGCCACCAACCCGGTCACCGGCGGGCAGGTCCCGGTCTTCGTCGCCGACTACGTGCTGGCCGGCTACGGCACCGGTGCGATCATGGCGGTGCCCGGCCAGGACGAGCGGGACTGGGCGTTCGCCGAGGTCTTCGAGCTGCCGATCGTGCGTACCGTGCAGCCGGCGGAGGGCTTCGACGGCAAGGCGTACACCGGGGACGGCCCGGCAATCAACAGCGCCGCGCCCGAGCGCGGCCTGGACCTGAACGGCCTGGGGGTGGCCGAGGCGAAGGCCCGGATCATCGAGTGGCTGGAGGCCAACGGCCACGGCACCGGCGCGGTGACCTACCGGCTGCGCGACTGGCTGTTCTCCCGGCAGCGTTACTGGGGCGAGCCGTTCCCCATCGTCTACGACGAGACCGGCGCGGCCATCGCCCTGCCGGAGGAGATGCTGCCGGTCGAGCTGCCCGAGGTGGACGACTTCTCGCCGCGCACGTTCGACCCGGAGGACGCCGGCAGCAACCCGGAGACCCCGCTGTCGCGCCGGCGCGACTGGGTCGAGGTGGAGCTGGACCTGGGCGACGGCCCGAAGCGCTACACCCGCGAGACCAACGTGATGCCGCAGTGGGCCGGCTCGTGCTGGTACGAGCTGCGCTACCTGGACCCGACGAACTCCGAGCGCTTCGTCGACGCGGAGAACGAGGCGTACTGGATGGGGCCGCGCGGCGAGGGCGACTGCGGTGGCACCGACCTGTACGTCGGCGGCGCCGAGCACGCCGTGCTGCACCTGCTGTACGCGCGGTTCTGGCACAAGGTGCTGTACGACCTGGGGCACGTCTCGTCGTTCGAGCCGTTCCGCAAGCTGTTCAACCAGGGCTACATCCAGGCGTACGCGTACACCGACGCGCGCGGCGCCTACGTGCCGGCCGAGGAGGTCACCGAGCGCGACGGGGCCTTCTACCTGGGCGACACCCAGGTCAACCGCGAGTACGGCAAGATGGGCAAGTCCCTGAAGAACGTGGTCACGCCGGACGAGATGTGTGCCGCGTACGGGGCGGACACGTTCCGCGTCTACGAGATGTCGATGGGCCCGCTGGAGGTGTCCCGTCCGTGGGAGACCCGGGCGGTCGTCGGGTCGTACCGGTTCCTGCAGCGGGTCTGGCGGGCGGTCGTCGACGAGCAGACCGGCGCGCTGCGGGTCACCGACGCGCCCGCAGACGAGGCGACCCGGCGGCTGCTGCACAAGACCGTCGACGGGGTCCGCGGCGACATGGAGGCGATCCGGTTCAACACCGCGATCGCCAAGCTGATCGAGCTGACCAACGGGCTGACCCGGCTGGCGGAGACCCCGCGCGAGGTGGCCGAGCCGCTGGTGCTGATGCTGGCGCCGTTCGCCCCGCACGTCGCCGAGGAGCTGTGGCGCCGGCTGGGGCACGACATCTCCCTGACGTACGCGGACTTCCCGACCGCCGACCCGGCGCTGCTGGTGGCCGAGACGGTGACGTACCCGGTGCAGATCAACGGCAAGGTGCGGGGCCGCGTCGAGGTCCCCGCCGACGCGTCCGAGGAGACCGTCCGCGCGGCGGCCCTGGAGGCGGTCGCGTCCTCGCTGGCCGGCAAGGAACCCCGCAAGGTCATCGTCATCAAGGGCCGCATGGTCTCCGTGGTGGCCTGACCCGCGCCGTGCGCCGTGCGCCGTCGATCATGCAGTTGTGGTGGGGGACAAGGTCCCCGGGCCGGGATGAGCCGGGCACCACGACTGCATGATCGACGCGCCGGGTGGGGTGGGTCAGGGGTCGCGGCGGTGGGTCAGGGTGATCGCCGCCAGGGTCGCGGCCGCGGACCAGGCGGCCAGGGTCAGCCAGGAGCCGGTGACGGTGGCCGGGTACGGGTCCTGGGTGACGACGTCGGGATGCACCTCGATCAGGCGTAGCCAGGCGGTCAGCGGCAGGGCGTTGTACGCCTCGGCGATCCACCGGTGCTCGTCGCTGTCCACCGCCATCGGCACCAGCACGAGCACCGCCGTCGCGGCGGCCACCGCACCGGCGGCGTGCCGGGTGAGCGCGCCCAGACCCAGCCCGACCAGCGCGCACACGGGCACCAGCACGGCGCTCGCCACGACCGCGCGCAGCACCCCCGGCTCGCCGATCGACCAGCCGGCGTCCCGGTCGGCGAGGATCGCCTGGGACACCCAGAACGACGTCGCCGCGGTGACCGTGCCGAGGACGAGCATGACCCCGGCCAGCACGGCGGCCTTCGCCGCGACCAGCGCGCGGCGGGCGGGGACGGCGGCGAACGTGGTCCGGATCAGCCCGCTCTGGTGCTCGCCGACGATCGTCAGGGCGCCGATGGTGGCCGAGGCGAGGATCAGCACCAGGTAGCCGACCTCGGGGAAGGCGTCGCGCACCGGCCCGTACAGGTGGAACATCTCCCGGCGCTCCTGCGGGTACGTCGGCCAATTCCGGTGGTCGGCGAGGCTGGCGTTGACGCTGACCCCGACCACGAACAGGAAGACCAGCGGCAGCGTCCAGCGGGTCGAGCGCAGCGACCAGAGTTTGATCCACTCGGCGGCCAGCAGGTCGCGGAACCGGGCCGGCGTCCCGGTCACGATCGGACGGCGGGTCGGCCGGGTCACGGCGGTCATCGGGTCCCCTCCCCGGCGAGATACTCGACGCTGTCGGCGGTGAGTGCCATGAAGGCCTCCTCCAGCGAGGCGGTACGGGCGGTCAGTTCGTGCAGCCCGACGCCGTGGGCGAGCGCGAGGTCGCCGATCCGCGCGGCCGTCAGGCCGGTCACGACGAGCGCCCCGCCGTCGTCCGGGCGGACGTGCGCGCCCTCGGCCGTGAGCACGGCGGCCAGCGTCGCCGGGTCGGGCGTACGGACGGTCACGTCGGCCCGGGTGCTCCCGGCGGCGAACTCGGCGAGGCCCTGCTCGGCGATGAGTCGGCCCCGGCCGATCACCACGAGCCGGTCGACGCAGTTCTGCATCTCGCTCATCAGGTGGCTGGAGACGAAGACCGTGCGCCCCTCGGCCGCCAGCCGCCGGAACAGGTCCCGTACCCAGCGCACCCCCTCCGGGTCGAGGCCGTTGAACGGCTCGTCGAAGAGCAGTACGGGCGGGTCCCCGAGCAGCGCGGCGGCGATCCCGAGCCGCTGCCGCATGCCGAGCGAGAAGCCCCCGATGCGCCGCCGTGCGACGGCGGCCAGGCCCACCTCCCGCAGCACCTCGTCGACCCGGGCGCGCGCGATGCCGTTGCTCCGCGCCAGGGCCGACAGGTGGGCCACGGCGCTGCGCCCGCCGTGCACGTCGCCGGCGTCGAGCAACGCGCCGGCGTGGCGCAGCCCGCGCGGCCGGTCGGCGAAGCGGACCCCGTCCACCGTGACGGTGCCACTGGTGGGCGCGGTGAGCCCGATGATCATCCGCAGCGTGGTGGACTTGCCGGCCCCGTTGGGGCCCAGGAACCCGGTCACGTGGCCGGGGCGCACGGTCAGGGTGAGGTCGTCGACGGCCGTCGTGCGGCCGTACCGTCTCGTCAGGGCGTTGAGTTCGATCACCTGCCTCACGCTGCCGGGCGGCGGCCGGCGGGGCGTCGCCCCGGCGGCCACATCCGGCGGCCGGTGACCCGCCCCGGGGCGTACGCCCGTGGGCCGATGCGCGGGCGGCGACAGGCTGTCTACCGTGTGGGCATGGACGCGACCGCACCGCCGCCGCGCCGCGCCCCGGCGCTGGCGCGGGCGGTGCTGCCCTGGCTCGGCGTCGCGGTGCTGCCGGTCGCCGTGGTCCTGGCCCCGGTGGTGGCGTCGAGCCGGGCAGGCGTGGGGTTCGGCGACTGGTGGTTTCCCGAGCGCTACCTGGTGCCGCTGCTGGCCGTGGCGCCGCCCGCCGCCCTGCTGCGCCGCCGCCCGGTGCTCGCCCTGGCCCTGATGGTCGTCGCGGCGTGCGTGGTCACCGTCGCCGTCAACGTTCCGGAGGACGGCTACCTGACCGACATCTGGTACGCGCAGTTCCTGGCGATCGACCTGGTGGTGGGGCTGATCGCGGCGAGGAGGTCGCGCCGCGTCTCGGTGCCGGTGGCCGTTGTGGTGCTCGTCGTGCAGGTCACCGCGGGCTTCGTGAACCCCAGCAGCGACCCCATCAACCGGGCCACGCTCTCCGTGCTGGCGGTCGTCACCGCGTGGACGGTCGGCAACTCCGTGCGGGCCCGGCGCGGCTACGCGGAGGCCGTCCGGGCGCACACCGCCGCCGAGGCGGTCACCGCCGAGCGGCTGCGCATCGCCCGCGAGCTGCACGACATGGTCGCCCACAGCATCGGGGTGATCGCCATCCAGGCCGGCGTGGGCGCCCGGGTCATCGACACCCAACCGGCCCAGGCGCGCGCCGCGCTGGCCACCATCGAGGCGACCAGCCGCGACACCCTGGCCGGCCTGCGGCGTACGCTCGGCGCGCTGCGCCGCCCGCAGTCGGAGTCGGCGTCGCTGGACCCGACGCCGGGGCTGGACGACCTCGACCGACTGGTCGCGGCCGCCGCCGACGCGGGGGTACGGGTCGACCTGCGGTGCGTCGGCGAGCGGCGGCCGGTCCCGGCCGAGGTCGACCTCGCCGCGTTCCGGATCGTGCAGGAGGCGCTCACCAACGTGGTACGGCACGCGGGCACCGACCGGTGCCGGGTCACCGCCGAGCACGGCCCCGACGAGGTGGCCGTGGAGATCGTCGACGAGGGCCGGGGCGCCCGGGTCGGCGGTGAGGGGCACGGAATCCTCGGCATGCGCGAACGGGTCGCTCTGCTGGAGGGCCGGTTCCACGCCGGGCCCCGCCCCGAGGGCGGCTTCCGGGTGGCGGCGTGGCTACCGGCGCCCCCCGCAGCGCCGGCAGCACACGTGGCGACGGAGTCGGTCGGAGCGCGGGCCGGGACGGCGGACCGGTGAGCGTCCGGGTGCTGCTCGTCGACGACCAGCCACTGGTCCGCGCCGGCCTGCGGGTGCTCATCGCCGACGCCCCCGACATCGACGTCGTCGGCGAGGCGGGTACGGGGACCGAGGCGGTGCGGCTGGCCCGCGAGGTCGTGCCGGACGTGGTGCTGATGGACCTGCGGATGCCCGGCATGGACGGCATCCAGGCCACCCGCGCGATCACCGCGCACGGCGGCGCCACCCGCGTCCTCGTGCTCACCACCTTCGACGACGACGAGCACGTGCACGCCGCGCTGCGCGCCGGCGCGAGCGGGTTCCTGGTCAAGGACATGGCGCTGGACGACATCCTCGGCGCGGTCCGGGTGGTCGCCGCCGGGGACGCGCTGATCGCCCCCGGGGTCACCCGCCGGCTCATCGCCGAGTTCGCCCGCCGGCCGACCCCCACCGCCCCGAGCCGGGCCCTCGACGGCGTCACGGAGCGGGAGCGCGAGGTGCTGACGCTCGTCGGCCGGGGCCTGTCCAACGGCGAGATCGCCGCCGAACTGGTGATCAGCGCGGCCACCGCCAAGGCGCACGTGGCCCGGCTGTTCAGCAAGCTGGGCGCCCGCGACCGGGTGCACCTCGTCATCGCCGCCTACGAGGCCGGGCTGGTCTCCCCGGCGGGATGAGACGAACGCAGGCGCCCCTGTCCCCGCCGCTTCCGTGCCGCGTTGCGTCCGCCCGCGCCCGATCTTGGCAAGAAACGGCCCCTGGAGGGGCACTTTCGTCCCAAGATCTCCCAGACAGCGCGGTGGGCGCAGCGCGGAATCGGTGCCGGGGTCAGCTCGGCCCGAGCCGGCGCTGCCGCTCGGCGCGCCACCAGCGGTGGATCAGCACGACGCTGGCGATCAGGCCGAGGGCGGCCGGCGCGACGCCGAACCAGTTGACGTCGCCCGGGGAGGTGACCGTCGCACCCACCGCCGCGTAGCCGAACGCGGTGGGCGCGGAGGCGATCACGCTGCCGGCGAGGAACGGCAGCACCCGGGCGCCGGTGGTGCCGTAGCCGTAGCTGACCAGCCCGAAGCCGGCGATCGGCAGCAGCCGTACGGTGACCACGCCGAGGACGCTCTGGCGGGCGAACCAGCCGTCCAACCGGGCCAGCCGGCCGCGTACCCGCTCGGCGACGAAGTCCCGCCCGAGCAGGCGGCCGACCGTGAAGCCCAGCGCCGCCGCGAGCAGGGCGGCGCCCAGCGCGTACGCGGCGCCCTCGAGCGCACCGAAGATCGCGCCCGAGGCGAGCGTGATGAAGGTCCGGGGGACCAGCGCGACCAGCAGCAGCGCCCCGCCGAGGACCGCGGCCACGGGGGCGAGGCCGCCCAGCCGGTCGGCCAGCCCGGGCAGTTCCCGCGCCTCGGGCAGGTCGACGACGAGCAGCACCGCCCCGAAGCTGGCGAGCAGGAGCAGCAGCAGGGCGAACCGGACGGCCGACGGCTGCCGCAGCAGCCGCCGGACGGCCAGGATCATGCCCGGGCGGCGGCGGCCACCGCGGTGCGGCGCTCGGCGCGCAGCCGGTCCGACCAGGTGTCGTCGAGCGGCGGGAGCTGGTGCGCGCCGGTGGCCCAGCGCAGCAGCAGGTCCGCCAGGGCGGGATTGCGGGCGAGGGCCGGGCCGTGCGAATACGTGCCGAGCAGCTTGCCCCGCCACGCCCCCTCGGTGGCGCCGTCGTTGCCGACCCCGGCGGTGACCCGGGCCAGCGGGGAGACCCCCGGGCCGAGGTGGGTGCGCCCGCCGTGGTTCTCGAACCCGGTCAGCGCCGGCACGCCCAGCCGTGGGTCGATCTCGCCGGCCAGCTCGCCGACGGCGCGGGTTGGCCCCCGGTCGGAGGAGAGGTCGAGCAGCTCCAGCCCGGCGCAGAGGGTGCCCTTGGCGAAGAAGGAGGTGCCGAGGAGTTGGTAGCCGGCGCAGACCCCGAACACGACCGAGCCCTGGGCGACCGCCCGGTGCAGGCCGCCGTCGGCGAGCAGCCGCTGCGCGCCGAGCGCCTGCGGGCCGTCCTCGCCGCCGCCGATGAGGTAGATGTCGGCGGTGGAGGGGAGGCGCTGGTCGGAACGCACCTCCAGCACCTCGACCGGGAAGCCGCGCTGCCGCGCCCGGCGGGCGAGGATCAGGGCGTTGCCGCGGTCGCCGTAGGTGGAGAGCAGGTCGGGGTAGATCCAGACGATGCGCAGGCTCTCAGTTGACACGGTCCAACTCCGCTCGGATGTCCTGGAACGCGGTGTAGTTCGCGATGACCTCCAGGCGCCCCGGGGGCACCGACCGGACGGCGTCGTCGAACGTCCGCACATGCTGGAAGGGCACGTCGTTGACCTCGAGCCGGACCGCGAGGTCGTACGCGCGGTCCCCGGTGATCAGCACCTGCCGGCCCCGTAGCGGGGCGAAGTCGACGTCGAAGAGCCACGAGGTGTCCAGCCCGTCGGGGTCCCGGGCGTTGATGGAGAGCAGCGTCGGGGCGACGTCGGCCATGTCGAAGGCCTCCAGCCAGCTGGCCGGGTTCTTCGCCAGCAGCAGCCGGATGTTGCGCCCGTCCCGGTCGACCTGGGCGTAGCGGCCCGCGACGGAGGCGACACTGCCGAGCTGGAGCACCGCGTCCACGGGCCGGACGCCGAACTCGGCGGCGACGGCCAGCGCGGTCGCGGCGTTGCCGACGTTGACCTTGCCCGGGAGCTGGAGCTTGACCTTGTGCCAGGCGCCGGTCGGGTCGAGCACGCCGTCGTCCTCCACCGTCCACTGCGGCTCGGGCCGGCGCAGCGGGCAGCCGCTGCACCACCACTGGTCGCCGGAGCGCTGGATGGTCGAGCCGCACTCGGGGCAGACCCAGGAGTCGTCGTGCCAGCGTTGCCCGGCGCTGAACCAGGTGACGTGCGGCGGGGCGATGCGGTGGTCGTGGTTGGGCGGCGGGGTCGCGGCCCAGACCACCATCGGGTCGTCGGCGTTGGCGACGACGCGGACGTCGGTGTGCCGGACCAGCGCGGCGCGCCAGAGCTGCGCCATCATGGCGACCTCCTTGGCCCGGTCGAGCTGGTCGCGGGAGAGGTTGAGCAGCGCCACCACGTGCGGCTCGGTGGCGTCCAGCACCTGGGCGAGGTAGTGCTCGTCCACCTCCAGCACCGCGTAGGGCGTGCTGCCGGCCTTGGCGAGCGCCGAGGTGTGCCCCGTCGGCATGTTGGCGCCGAACGAGTTGGTGGCGACGCGGCCGAGCACCCCGACCGCCGCCGCGGTGAGCCGGGTGGTGGTGGTCTTGCCGTTGGTGCCGGAGATCAGGGCGATGGCGCGCCCGGCCGACAGGTGGGCCAGCAGGTCCGGGTCGATCTTGAGGCCGATCCAGCCGCCGATCACCGAGCCGTCACCGCGCCCCGCGGCCCGCGACAGCGCCGCGGCGGTCCGCGACACCGAGCTTGCCACCTTTGCCCGCAGGGGCATCTTCGCGTCCGTCACCCGAGCGAGGTTACCGGACCGGCGACCCCGCCAGATCGCCGCCGACGGCGAACCGTTCGGCCGGGGTCGTCCGGCGGGGTGGTCGGGACGCGCTCAGCCGGACGGAGTCGATCTATGTCGGAAAGCGGACCGGCCCGGCGGGCCCCGCGGCCCTCCACTCCGCTCCACCCCCGTTGACGTGCGGTTTTGCGCGCCGAAAGGCCGCGCCACGCGGGCGATTCTGGTTGCGGGTGGAGGGAAGTGGAGTAGAGTGGGGCGCAGTGGTGAGGCCGGGAGGGCCCACCGGCCCGGGGGGTCAGCGGCGCCGCGAACGCCGCTCAAGGGCGAGGGGGTTGGGCCGATGTTCCTCGGCACCCACACCCCGCGCCTGGACGACAAAGGCCGGTTGATCCTCCCGGCGAAGTTCCGGGACGAGCTGGCGGGGGGTGTCGTGATAACCAAAGGGCAGGATCGCTGCCTCTACGCCTTCCCGATGCCCGAGTTCCAGCGGATCGCGGAGCAGTTGCGCGCGCAACCGATGACGAACAAGGCGGCCCGAGCCTACAGCCGGGTCTTCTTCGCCAGCGCGCACGACGAGGTGCCCGACAAGCAGGGCCGGGTGACGATCCCGGCCCACCTGCGGGACTACGCCGCCCTCGACCGGGATCTGGTCGTGATCGGCGCGAGCACCCGGGTGGAGATCTGGGACAAGGCTGCCTGGGAGACCTACCTCGCGGAGAGCGAAGACGGCTTCGCCGACATCGAGGAGGGGGTGCTGCCCGGCGGTCTGTAGGGCGTGACGGCGCCCGACGTACTGCGAGATCTCCACCCGCTTTCGAGTTCCTGGCACCCCTTCCCCGGTGCCAGGCGCACGATCCGATCGGAGGGCCGCGGCCTCCGGTGGGCGGGAGCGGATGGGGATCTGGCGGTACGACGGCACGGCGTCGTCCGACGACAGGCGCGTGAAGGACGAAGGTTTCACACCAGTGGGGGTCGACATGGGGGAGCTACGCGGCACGCACGTGCCGGTGCTGCTCGAGCGGTGTCTCGAGTTGCTGGCCCCCGCGCTGGGCCGGGGCGGGCGGACGGTCCACGTCGACGCGACGCTGGGCCTGGCCGGGCACGCCGAGGCGGTACTCGAGGCGCATCCGGAGACGGTGCTGATCGGGCTGGACCGGGACACCGAGGCGCTCGCTCACGCACGCGTCCGGCTGGCCCGCTTCGCCGACCGCGTCCATCTGGAGCACGCCGTCTACGACGAGCTGCCGGAGGTGCTCGGTCGGCTGGGCTACCCGGCGATCGACGGCATCCTGTTCGACCTGGGCGTCTCCTCCCTGCAACTCGACGCACCCGACCGCGGGTTCGCCTACGCGCAGGACGCCCCGCTGGACATGCGGATGGACCAGACCCGGGGGGTGACCGCCGAGGAGGTGGTCAACACGTACGCCCATCCGGACCTGGCCCGCGTGCTGCGGGTCTACGGCGAGGAGAAGTTCGCGGGTCGGATCGCCTCGGCGATCATCCGCGAGCGGGAGCGGGCCCGGATCACCTCGTCGGCGCGGCTGGCCGAACTGGTCAGGGAGTCCATTCCGGCACCCGCCCGACGAACCGGGGGACACCCGGCCAAGAGAACGTTTCAGGCTTTACGGATCGAGGTAAACAAGGAACTGGCAGCGCTGGAGACGGCGCTGCCAGCCGCGCTCGACAAGCTCAACGTGGGCGGCCGCATGGTGGTCCTGTCCTACCACTCGCTGGAGGACCGGCTCACCAAGGCGGCGCTCAGCGACCGGGTCCGCAGTAAGGGCCCGGTCGACCTCCCGGTCGAACTGCCCGGGTCCGGTCCGACGTTCCGGCTGCTCAGCCGGGGCGCCGAACTCCCCGGGGAGGCGGAGGTCGCCGCGAACCCGCGGGCCGCGTCAGTGCGGCTGCGGGCCGCGGAGCGACTCGACCCGGACGCGGCACAGCAGGGCGGCACCGACCGCGAACGGTACCGCCGGCGGGTCAAGGCCATGCACCAACCAGGGGCGGGGTCTCCCGGATCCGGCACGGATCCGACGGACCCCGGGGGACGGGACAGGGACGGACGAAGAGGGGGAGGGACATGACTATTGACAAGCGCGACCGTCGGGACATCGCCGGCGGCGGGCAGCGCGCACCGCGGTCGGGGGGCCGGACCGCGGCGGAGCGGGCCACGCGCATCGGTACCGGCACGCCGCGGGCGGACCGCGCGAACCGGCAGGGGGAGACTCGCGCCCGGGGGGCGCGCGAGTTCCCGACCCAGGGCAGCGCCGCGCTGCGTCCGGCCGAGCGGGACAGCGCCGGCACGGCCCGTCCGCCCCGGCTGCGGGTGGCGCCGCCGCCGCCGGTGAGGGTGCCGCGGGCGCCCTTCGCCGCGCTGGTGCTGGTGCTGGTGGTCGGCGGGGTGCTCGGCATCCTGGCGGTCAACACGAAGATCAACGAGAACGCCTTCCGGCTGGAGAAGCTCCAGGAGCAGCAGGCCAAGCTCGACGTGGAGCAGCAGAAGCTCAACAAGGAGATCGCCGACGCGGCGGCTCCGGGCAACCTGGAGGCCCGGGCCCGCCAGCTCGGTCTGGTGGAGGCGGGCGAGCCGGCGTACATCCGGCTGCCCGACGGCAAGGTCATCGGCGTGCCGCAGCCCGCCGGGGGCAAGCCCTCGATCACCAGCCAGCAGGGCGCGGGAGGCTGACGACCGTGCCGCCGAGATCGGAGGAACCGCGCCGGGACGCCACAGGCTCCCGGCGCGGTTCGTCGCGTAACGCCGGAGGCCGGGGCGGCGAGCCGCGCTCCGGCGAGCCGGGGGTCGGTGGCATCTCCGACGCCAGGGCGTACACCCCGCGCGGGCGCACCGTGCGCGAGCAGCGCGCCGGCGGTCGCGCCGAGCGGGAGGCCGACGCCGGCCCCGCCGAGCAGCGCCGGACGCCACGCAGCACGCGCTCCGGCGACCCGTTCCGCCCCGCCCTCCAGGTCCTCGACGGCGGGCGCGCCGGCACCGGCCGGGCCGGCCGGCGGGAGGCGGCGGGCCGCTCCGGCGTCGTCCGCACCGTCACGCCGCGCACCCCGCGCCACGACGACGAGCCGGCGGCGCCCCGCCGCCGCGCCGCCCCGCGCCCCGCGCGCCGGCCGGACCGTCCGGCCGCCCGGCGGCCGTCGCGCAAGCCGCCGAAGCCGCCCCGGCTGGCCGATCCCCGTCGCCGGCTGCGGCTCGGCACCGTGCTCACCCTGACGCTCTTCGCCGTCATCGGCATCCGGCTGGTGGTCCTCCAGGCCGTGGAGACTCCGGCGTACGCCGGCGGTGGTCTCGCCGACCGGCTGCGCACCGTCACGCTGCCAGCGGCGCGCGGCGCCATCTACGACCGGGACGGCGCCCCGCTGGCGCACAGCGTCGAGGCGCGCTACGTCTACGCCGACCCCACGCAGGTCAAGGACCAGCAGGCCACCGCCAGGGCGCTGTCCCCGCTGCTCGGCATGCCGGCCTCGGAGCTGGCCGAGAAGATGAAGCCCCGCAAGCGGGTCAACGGCGTCGACTCGCAGTTCGAATACCTGGCCCGCGGAGTGGACATCGACAAGGCCCGGCAGATCACGGCGCTGGAGCTGCCCGGCATCTACACCCACCGCGACGAGCGCCGCGAGGTGCCCGGCGGCGACCTCGCGGCCAACCTGCTCGGCTTCACCAGCCAGGACATGGTCGGGCTGGAAGGGCTGGAGGCCCGCTACGACGACGTGCTGCGCGGCAAGGACGGCAAGCGGGTCTACGAGGTCGGTCTCGGCGACCTGGCCGCGCCGATCCCCGGCGGCTACAGCGAGACGACGAAGGCCAAGCCGGGCAGCTCGCTCCAGCTCACCGTCGACCGCGACCTGCAGTTCATGGTGCAGCGGATGCTGAGCCGGCACATGGCGCAGAGCAAGGGCAGCACCGGTGCCGCCGTGGTGATCGAGATCCCCTCCGGCGAGGTGCTGGCCCAGGCCAGCCACCCCACCTACAACGCGGCGAAGCCCGTGCCGAGCGACCCGACCGACCGCGAGGACGCGGCCACCAGCTTCGTGGTCGACCCCGGCTCGGTGCACAAGGCGATCACCTTCGGCGCCGCGCTCCAGGAACGCGTGATCACCCCCGACACCACGCTGCCGATCGCCAACAGCATCAAGATCGGCGACACCTGGTTCTCCGACACGCACCGGGCCGACGGAAAGCGGATGAGCCTGCCCGGCATGATGGCGTACTCGTCAAACGTCGGCACCATCCAGATCGCGGACAAGCTCGGCCCGGAGCGGCTCATCGACTACCAGAAGCGCTTCGGCCTCGGGGAGCCGACACGGGTGGGCATGCCCGGCGAGGCCAGCGGGCGGCTGCTGCCGCTCGACGAGTGGAGCGGGTCGTCGTACGGGTCGGTGCCGATCGGGCACAGCGTGGACGCCACGCCGCTGCAGATGGCCGCCGTCTACGCGACGATCGCCAACAACGGCACGTACGTGCAGCCGCGCCTGGTCAAGGAGGTGATCGGGCCGGACGGGAAGCGTACGCCGACCGATCCTCCGGTCACCCGGTCGGTACTCAGCCCGGAGAACGCCGCCGCGCTGCGGACCATCCTGGAGGCGGTCACCACGGTCGAGGACGGGACCGGCAGGGCCGCGGCGATCCCCGAGTGGCGGGTCGCCGGCAAGACCGGCACCGGCTGGCGGCTGGTCGACGGGCGTAAGCAGCTCGGCGAGGTGGCCTCGTTCATCGGGATGGCCCCGGCCGAGAAGCCGCGCTACGTGATCGCGGTCTTCGCGCACACCCCCTCGGGCGGGGGCGGGGACATCGCGGCCCCCGCGTTCCGGGACATGATGCAGTTCACGCTGCGTCACTACGGGGTGCCGCCGAGTGGGGAGAAGGCCCCGAAGTTCACGGTCTATCCGCGTTGAGCGGCCACGCCGCGACATCATCGGTGAGTGCGGACGAACCACCGGGGCGGCAGTGCGGCCGGAACCGGACGACCGGGTAGGGTCTGACGCCGTGCCCGGCAATCCTCGTCCCCGTACCGTGATCGGTGTCCGGCTCGGCGACCTCGCCGCCCGGCTCGCCGTCGAGCCCCCGGAGGGCGCCGCCGAGCTGGTGGTGACCGGGGTGACCCACGCCAGCCAGGAGGTCCGCCCCGGCGACCTGTACGCGGCCCTGCCGGGCGCCCGCCGGCACGGGGCGGAGTTCGCCGCCGGTGCGGCGGCCGCCGGCGCGGTGGCCGTGCTGACCGACCCGGCGGGCGCCGACGCGGCGGCCGAGGCGGGCCTGCCGGCGCTGGTGGTGTCCGACCCGCGCGCCGCGCTGGGCACCCTCGCCGCGGCCGTCTACGGCGACCCGACCGAGGGACTGACGGTGATCGGGGTGACCGGGACGGCCGGCAAGACCTCGACGGCCTACCTGGTCGAGTCCGGCCTGCGCGCCGCCGGCCACACCACCGGCCTGATCGGCACCGTCGAGACCCGCCTCGGCGACCTGGCGATCGACAGCGTGCGCACCACACCCGAGGCCACCGACCTGCACGCCATGCTGGCCGCCGCCCGCGAGCGCGGCGTCACCGCCGTGGTCATGGAGGTCTCCAGCCACGCCCTGGCGATGGGCCGGGTCGGCGGGGTCCGGTTCACGGTCGGCGGCTACACCAACTTCGGCTCCGACCACCTGGACTTCCACGCCGACACGGCGGACTACTTCGCCGCGAAGGCGCAGCTGTTCGACGGGCGCTGCGCGGTCGAGGTGCTCAACCACGACGACCCGGCGCTGAAGTCGCTGTACCGTCCGGCGACGGTCACCTACTCGGCGGCCGGCGACCCGAGCGCCACCTGGTGGGCCGACGAGGTCGGCGGCGAGGGCTACGCGCAGCGGTTCACCGCGCACGGCCCCGACGGGCTGACCCTGCCGGCCGGCGTGGCGCTGCCGGGCCGGCACAACGTGGCCAACGCCCTGCTGGCGATCGCCGTGCTGGTCGCCGCCGGGGTGGACCCGGAGACCGCCGCCGCCGGGGTCGCCGCGTGCGGCGGGGTCCCCGGCCGGCTGGAGCTGGTGAACGCCCCCGGCCCGGTCCGGGGCGTGGTCGACTACGCGCACAAGGCGGACGCGATCGTCGCCGCGCTGGCGGCGCTGCGGGAGCTCAGCGCGGGCCGGCTGATCTGCGTGATCGGTGCCGGCGGGGACCGGGACCGGGGCAAGCGGCCGGTGATGGGCGCCGCCGCGGCGGAGGGAGCCGACGTGGTGCTGGTGACCGACGACAACCCGCGCACCGAGGATCCGGCGGCGATCCGGGCCGAGGTGCTCGCCGGCGCCCGGCGCGCCGGCACGACGGCCCGCGTCGAGGAGGTGGCCGACCGCCGGACGGCGATCGACGCGGCGGTCCGGCTGGCCGAGCCGGGCGACGTGGTCGCGGTGCTCGGCAAGGGCCACGAGCGCGGGCAGGAGGTCGGTGGCGAGGTGCATCCGTTCGACGACCGCACCGAGCTGGCCGACGCGTTGCGCGCCCGCTTCGCCGACCCGGCGGGTCAGCGGTGATCCCGCTCAGCCTGGCCGAGGTCGCCTCGGCGGTCGACGGGCGGCTGGCCGGCGCCGACCCGCAGGCCCGGGTCACCGGCCCGGTCGAGTTCGACTCGCGCAAGGTGCGCCCGGGTGCGCTCTTCGTCGCCTTCCCGGGCGAGAAGGTGGACGGGCACGACTACGCCGCGGGCGCGGTGGCGGCCGGCGCGGTGGCCGTACTCGGCACCCGGGAGGTGCCCGGCGTGCCGATGGTGCTTGTCGACGACGCGCTGGCCGCGCTGGGCCGGCTGGCCCGTGCGGTGGTCGACCGGCTGCCCGGGCTCACCGTCGTCGGGTTGACCGGCTCGTCGGGCAAGACCACCACCAAGGACCTGATCGCGCAGCTCACCGCGCGGCTCGGCCCGACCGTCGCCCCGCCCGGGTCGTTCAACAACGAGCTGGGGCACCCCTACACGGCGTTGCAGGCCGGGCCCGAGACCCGCTACCTGGTGATGGAGAAGGGCGCCCGGGGGGTGGGGCACGTGCGCTACCTCTGCGACGTGGTGCCGCCCCGGATCTCCGTGGTGCTCAACGTCGGGGTGGCGCACATCGGCGAGTTCGGCTCGGTGGAGACGATCGCGCTGGCCAAGGGCGAACTGGTCGAGGCGCTGCCCGCCGACGGCCTGGCCGTGCTGAACGCCGACGACCCGCTGGTCGACGCGATGGCCTCGCGTACGGTCGCCCGGGTCGTTCGCTACGGCGAGGCGGCGCACGCCGACGTGCGGGCCGAGGACGTGACGCTGGACGACCGGGGGCGGCCCGCGTACACCCTGGTCACCCCGGAGGGGACCGCGCCGGTGCGGCTCGGGCTGACCGGCCGCCACCAGGTGTCCAACTCGCTCGCCGCCGCCGCGGTGGCCCGTGAGCTGGGCATGCCGCTGGCCGAGCTGGCCATCGCGCTGGGCGCCATGGGGCTGGTCTCCACCCGTCGGATGGACGTCTTCGAACGCGCCGACGGGGTGACCGTGATCGACGACTCGTACAACGCCAATCCCGCCTCGATGGCGGTCGCGCTGCGCGCGCTGACCGGCATCGGGCGGGAGCGGCGCACCGTCGCGGTGCTCGGCTACATGGCCGAGCTGGGTCCCTTCGAACGCGACGGGCACGCCGAGGTCGGCCGGCTCGCGGCCGAACTGGGCGTCGACCGGCTGCTCGTGGTGGGCGAGCCGGCCGCGCCGATCCACGAAGGCGCGACATCGGTAGGTGACTGGGGAGGAGAGTCGGTGCTGCTCACCGATCAGGCGGCGGCCGTCGAGGTGCTGCGGAGCGAACTACGGCCGGGCGACGTCGTCCTGGTGAAGGGCTCCCGGTACCGCACCTGGGAGGTGGCCGACGCGCTGCGCGCGGACGCCGCCGGCAACGGATCCGATCCGACGGCGACGGGGGGCGGCGCCGCATGAGGGCGGTCATCGTCGCCATCGGGGTGGCCTTCCTGGTCTCGCTGCTCGCCACCCCGATCGCGATCAAGGTGTTCGCCCGGCTGAAGGCCGGCCAGCCGATCCGGTCGAACCTCGGGCTCGCCAGCAACGAGGGCAAGAAGGGCACGCCGACGATGGGCGGCGTGGTGTTCATCCTGGCCACGGTCATCGCGTACGTGGCCGGGCACCTGGCGCTGACGACCCTGCCGGACGCGCAGATCGCCCAGGTCGAGCCGACGATCACCGCGCTGGTGCTGCTGGGGCTGATGGTCTTCTCCGGCGCCGTCGGCTTCATCGACGACTTCCTCAAGGTGCGCAAGCGGCACAGCGGCGGGCTCAACAAGCGGGGCAAGCTGCTCGGGCAGATCCTGGTCGGCGCGGTCTTCGGCGTGGTGGCGCTCTACTTCCCGAGCACCATGACCGACGCCTCGGGCGCGCAGACCAACACCGAGACCGTGGGCAGCACGACGCTCAGCTTCATCCGGGACATTCCGGCGCTCGACCTCACCAAGATCGGCGCGGTGGTTCTCTTCATCTTCGTGGTGATGGCCGCGACCAACGGCGTCAACCTCACCGACGGCCTCGACGGCCTGGCCACCGGCGCCTCGGTGATGGTCCTCGCCGCGTACGCGCTTATCGCGTTCTGGCAGTACCGGCACTGGTGCGCCGACCCGAACTACACCCAGGACTACTGCTACGCCGTGCGGGACCCGCTGGAGATCGCGCTGATCGCCGGTGCGGCGGCCGGGGCCTGCGTGGGCTTCCTGTGGTGGAACACCTCGCCGGCGCGGATCTTCATGGGCGACACGGGCGCGCTGGGCCTGGGCGGCCTGATCGCCGGCATGGCGATGTCCACCCGGACGATCCTGCTGCTGCCGATCATCGGTGGCCTCTTCGTGATCATCACGATGTCCGTGGTGATCCAGATCATCTCGTTCCGCACCACCGGCAAGCGGGTGTTTCGGATGTCGCCGTTGCAGCACCACTTCGAGCTCGCGGGGTGGAGCGAGGTCAACATCGTGGTCCGGTTCTGGATCATCGCCGGCATCGGCGTGGCCATCGCGCTGGGCCTGTTCTACAGCGAGTTCCTCGCGAACATGACCTGAGCCGGCCGGCGGTTCCCGCCGCGGGGCCCGGGCGCGCGTCGCCCGGGCCCCGCGGCGTGTCCGTCCGCCGCGACGGCGCTCGGCCCCCGGCGCAAGCCCGACACGCCGACCGGGCGGTTGCGCCGGTGGCGACCCGGCGGAACCGCCATGATGGTCGGGTGGGGGAGGGACGAGGCACAGAGGTCACGGCGGAGGGGACGGCCGGGCGGTCGGCGGGAGGCAGGCGTACGCGCGACGCGCCCGCCGCGACGCGGGGACCGGACGATCCCGGTCCCCAGGTGCCGCGCGGGCTGGACCCGGCGGGTGGGCTGGCCGCGCTGCGCGGGCTGCTGGACCGGCCGCTGGCCTCCTACCACCTGCTGCTGTCCAGCGCCGGCCTGCTGCTGCTGATCGGCCTCACCATGGTCTTCTCCGCGACCAGCGTCCGGGACTACGCGGAGAACGGCAACGCCTCGACGTCCCTGGTCAAGCAGGCGATCTTCGCGGTGATCGGCATCGTCGCGTTCTGGGCGTGCCAGCGGCTGCCGGCGACGACCTACCGGGCGCTGGGCCGGCCGCTGCTGTTCACCGCCATCGGCCTGCTGCTGGTGCTCAACCTGCTGCTCGTGTACGCCCGGCTGACCAAGCAGGACTCGGCCCAGATCGGCCCGATCGAGGCCCGGCTGCTCTGGCTCTTCGTCGGCGGCATCCAGGTGCAGCCCTCCGAGTTCGCGAAGTTCGCCCTGGTGCTCTGGGGCGCCCACGTGATCGCCCGCAAGGGCGCCGCGCTGGGCTGGTGGCGGGAGCTGGCCACCCCGCTCTTCCCGGTGGTGGGCCTGCTCTTCGTCCTCGTCGGCTACAACGACCTGGGCACGATGCTCTGCCTGCTCGCCCTGGTGGTGGGGCTGCTCTGGGCGGCCGGGGTGCGCAAGCGGGTCTTCGCCGCGCTCTCCGCGGTGGGCCTGCTCGGCATCGGTCTGCTGGTCGCGGTGGCCTCGCTCGGCGCCGGCTCCGGCGAGACGGGCGCGGAGAACTACCGGCTGGCCCGGCTGACATCCTTCATCGACCCGCCTCCACTGGACGCGTGCAAGGACGCGGGCTGCTACCAGATCGCCCAGGCCCGCTACGCGATCGAGAACGGCGGCTGGTTCGGCGTCGGCCTCGGCAAGAGCATCGCCAAGTGGCAGTGGCTGCCGGCGGCGGAGAACGACTTCATCTTCGCCGTGGTCGCCGAGGAGTTGGGCGTCGTCGGGTGCGTCGTGGTGGTGGCGCTCTTCGCCGTGCTGGCGTACACCGGGCTGCGGATCGCCCGCCGGGTCGACGACCCGTTCCGCCGGCTCGCCGCCGCGGCGGCGACCACCTGGCTGGTCGGCCAGGCGGTGATCAACATCGGCGGGGTGGTCGGCCTGCTGCCGCTGACCGGAGTGCCGCTGCCGTTCATCTCGGACGGCGGCAGCGCCCTGGTCGTCACCCTCGCCGCCATCGGGATGCTCGCCTCCTTCGCCCGCGCCGAACCCGACGCCGCCAGAGCACTGCATGCCCGTCCGCCGGCCCGATGGGTCCGACTACTCTGGGCCCCGTTGCCGCCGCTTCCCGGGCGGCGCCGCCGTCCGGCGGCGCCCCCGGCTGCCCGAGGGTCCGTGCCCCGGTCGCGGGAGCGGCGGCCGGACGATGTGGCCGCACCGCGCGGTGTCCGGCTGGCCCGGACCCGCCGCGGGTCGGCGGACGAGAGGAGACGTTGATGGGTCCGCTGCGTTCGGTGGTGCTCGCGGGAGGTGGCACCGGGGGGCACATCTACCCGCTGCTCGCCTTCGCCGACTGCCTGCGCCGACACGACCCCGGCGTCCGGATCACCTGCCTGGGGACACCGAAGGGCCTGGAGAACGAGCTGATCCCGCCGCAGGGCTACGACCTGCGGCAGATCCCGGCCTACCAGCTGCCCCGGTCGGTGAACATGAACCTGGTCAAGACCCCCGGCCGGATGTGGACCGCGGCCCGCGCCGCGGGCAAGGTCATCGACGAGGTGCGCGCCGACGTGGTGGTCGGCTTCGGCGGGTACGTCTCCGTGCCGGCCTACCTCGCCGCCTGGCGACGCGAGCTGCCGATCGTGATCCACGAGGTCAACGTGCCGCCCGGGGTGGCCAACCGGCTGGGAATGAGGTTCACCCGCCACGTGGCGGCCGGCTTCCCGCACCAGCCCGCCCAGGCCGAGGCCCTGCGCGACGCCCGGGTCGTCGGCGTGCCGCTGCGCCGGGGCATCGCCGGGCTGGACCGGTTCGCCATGCGCAACGCCGCCAGGGCCCACTTCGGACTCCGCCCCGACCTGCCGGTGCTCTTCGTCGCCGGTGGCTCGCAGGGCGCCCGCTCGATCAACCTCGCGGTCGCCGGCGCGGCGAAGGAACTCGCCCGCCACGGGGTGCAGGTGCTGCACGTGATCGGCGCGCGCAACGAGCCGGTGCCCGTCCCCACCGACCTGCCGGTGCCGTACGTGACGCTGCCGTACCTGTCCGAGATGGAGGCCGGCTACGCCGCGGCGGACCTGATGCTCGGCCGGGGCGGGGCGATGACCTGCGCGGAGGTGGCCGCCATCGGGCTGCCCACCATCTACGTGCCGTACCCGCACAGCAACCAGGAGCAGAAGCGCAACGCGCTGCCCGTGGTGGAGGCCGGCGGCGGGCTGCTCGTCGACGACGCCGAGCTGACGCCGGACTGGGTCGAGCGGACGATCATCCCGCTGATCCGCGACCCGCACCGGCTGCACGCGATGGGCTCCGCCGCCGCCGCGTACGGCCGCCGCGACGGCGACGAGGCACTGCTCAACTTCGTCTTGGAGGCGGTGGCCCCGTGAGTGGGCGCACCGTGAGGGGAAGGTACTCGGCATGAACACCGCACAGTTCACCCCGGCCGGCACGCTCACCGCCGAGGACCTGGGCACGATCCACCTGATCGGGGTGGGCGGGGTCGGCATGAGCGGGCTGGCCCGGCTCTTCCTGACCCGGGGCATCCGGGTCTCCGGCAGCGAGCTGCGGGAGTGGCCCTCCCTGGCCGGCATGCGCGCCCTCGGCGGCACGATCCACATGAGCCACGAGGCGTCCAACCTCGACGGCGTCGACACGGTCGTCTACTCCTCGGCGATCCCGCAGGACCACCTGGAGATGGTGGAGGCACGCCGGCGCGGCCTGCGCGTGCTGCACCGCTCCGAGGCGCTGGCCGCCGCGATGACGGGCCGCCGGACGGTGGCGGTCGCGGGCACCCACGGCAAGACCACGACCACCTCGATGGTCACCATGGTGCTCCAGCAGGCCGGGCAGGACCCGTCCTTCGTGATCGGTGGGGAGATCTCCGAGGTCGGCTCGGGCGCCCACCACGGCACGGGCGAGCACTTCGTGGTCGAGGCGGACGAGAGCGACCGCTCCTTCCTCATCTACCGCCCGTACGTGTCGATCATCACCAACGTCGAGGCCGACCACCTGAACACCTACGGCGACCTCGCCACGCTGGAGGCGGCTTTCGCCGAGTTCGCCCGGCTCACCGACCCGGACGGCTTCATCATCACCTGTGCCGACGACCCGGGCGGGCGGCGGCTGGCCGAGACGCTGCGCGCGGAGGGCCGTCGGGTGCACACCTACGGCGAGGCGGCCGACGCCGACCTGCGGCTGACCGACATCGCCTCGTCGGCCCGGGGCGTGCGCTACCTCGCGAGCATCGACGGGCGGTCGCTCGGCGAGTTCCGGCTGCCGGTGCCCGGGCGGCACATGGGGCTCAACAGCGCCTCGGCCGTGCTGACCGCGTACCTGCTGGGGCTGCCGCTCGAGGCGGCGGAGGGCGCGCTCGCGGCGTTCCCCGGCGTGCGGCGGCGCTTCGAGCGCAAGGGCGTCGCGGACGACGTGCTGGTCTACGACGAGTACGCCTACCACCCGACCTCGATGACGCTGGCGTTGCAGACGCTGCGTGAGGTGGCCGGGGACGGCCGGCTGATCGTGGTCTTCCAGCCCTACCGGCTCTACCGCACCCGCGAACTCCAGGCGGAGATCGCCGAGTCGCTGGCCATCGCCGACGAGCTGGTGCTGCTGGAGGTCTTCGGCCCGGGCGAGCTGCGCGAGCCGGGGGAGGGCTCGGCGGCGCTGATCGAGGCCGTGGCGCTGCCTGCGGAGCGGAAGGTCTTCGTGGACTCGTGGGAGGCCGCGCCGGTGGAGGTGACCCGGCGGGCCCGCCCCGGCGACGTGGTGGTGACCATGGGTGCCCCGCCGATCTCGCTGATGGGGGACCAGCTGCTGGCCGCGCTCTCGGCGCGTACCACCGATCCGGCGGCGCCGGCGGGCACGACGCCCGGCGGCGACGCTGGCGGGACGACCACCATCGGCGGCACCGTCCCCGGCGTCGGCGGTGCCGGCGGCGCGGTCGCGGACGGCGCGGCGCCCGCGGCCGGATGAGTCCCGGTCCGGCGCGGGGGCGCACCACCGGCGCGGACGGCGGCGGCCGGCGCGGGCCGCAGCGGCGGTGGCAGCTGGTCCGGGCCGGCAGCGACGCGGTCCCCGCCTCGACCCGCCGGTTCATGGCCCGGGCCCGGCAGCGTCGGATGCGCGCGGCCCTGCCGTGGGCGGTCGCCGCGGGCGTGCTCGCGGTGGCCGGCCTGGTCGCCTGGACCCTGCTCGGCACCGGCCTGTTCGGGGTGCGTGAGGTCCGCGTCGAGGGTGCCGCGCTGGTTACGACGGTGCAGGTCCGCGACGCGGCCGCGGTGCCCGACGACGCCCCGCTGGCCCGGGTGGACCTGGCCGCCACCGCGCGGCGGGTCGGCGAGCTGCCGGCGGTCCAGCGGGCGGTGGTGACCCGGGACTGGCCGGACACGCTTGTCGTCCGGGTGACGGAGCGCACCGGCGTGGCGGCGGTGCCGCGCGGGGAGCAGTTCGTGGTGATCGACCGCGCGGGTGTGGTCTTCCGGAGCGTGCCGCGGGCGCCGGACGGCCTGCCGGTGGTCCGGCTCGCCGACCCGGGCCCGGACGACGGTTCGACCCGGGCGGCGCTGGAGGTGCTCGGCGCGCTCACCCCGCAGCTGCGCGCCGAGCTGGTGGACGTGACCGTCGAGGGGCTGGCCCGGATCACGCTGCGGCTGCGCGGCGACCGGGTGGTGGTCTGGGGGGACGCGACCCGGGGCGCGGACAAGGCCCGGGTGGCCGGCGCCCTGCTCGACCGGAAGGCCGACACCATCGACGTCAGCGCGCCCGACGTGGTTACCCTGCGGTGACCGGCCGCTCAACCGGCGACGTGACCCGTCCCGCTCCGGCGGCGACACGCCGAGCGGGTCCTTGGCTCATCGCGTGAGGGCGCTTACGTTGCCCCGAAGGGGATCAGTGGTTGACATAACAGTAAGCCTCTAGTAGAGGGTGAGGGTTCAACCCTGATCCTCGCTGGGGACAGCTGTCGTCGGCCGCTGGTCTGGCCAGGCCCTACCCGGTCGGCCCATGCCAATCTCGAAGGGAAAGGACCGGAGATGACACCTCCGCACAACTACCTGGCGGTCATCAAGGTCGTCGGCATCGGTGGCGGCGGCGTCAACGCCGTCAACCGGATGATCGAGGTTGGGCTCAAGGGCGTCGAGTTCATCGCGATCAACACCGACGCGCAGGCGCTGCTCATGAGCGACGCCGACGTGAAGCTCGACGTCGGCCGTGAGCTGACCCGTGGGCTCGGCGCCGGCGCCAACCCCGACGTCGGCAAGAACGCCGCCGAGGACCACCGCGACGAGATCGAGGAGGTGCTCAAGGGCGCCGACATGGTCTTCGTGACCTGCGGCGAGGGCGGCGGCACCGGCACCGGCGGCGCGCCCGTGGTGGCGAACATCGCCCGCAAGCTCGGCGCGCTGACCATCGGCGTGGTCACCCGGCCGTTCTCGTTCGAGGGCAAGCGCCGCCAGGTGCAGGCGGAGTCCGGAATAGACGAACTGCGCAACCAGTGCGACACGCTGATCGTCATCCCCAACGACCGGCTGCTGGCGCTCGGCGACCGCAACATCAGCATGATGGACGCGTTCCGCACCGCCGACCAGGTGCTGCTCTCCGGTGTCCAGGGCATCACCGACCTGATCACCACGCCGGGCCTGATCAACCTGGACTTCGCCGACGTGAAGAGCGTGATGAGCGGCGCGGGCAGCGCGCTCATGGGCATCGGCAGCGCGCGGGGCGAGAACCGCGCCGTCGAGGCGGCCGAGGCGGCCATCTCCAGCCCGCTGCTGGAGCAGAGCATGGACGGCGCGCGCGGCGTGCTGCTCTCCATCGCCGGCGGGTCGGACCTGGGCCTGTTCGAGATCAACGACGCGGCCCAACTCGTCACCGACGCGGCCCACCCCGACGCCAACATCATCTTCGGCGCCGTCATCGACGACGCCCTCGGCGACGAGGTGCGGGTCACCGTCATCGCGGCGGGCTTCGACGGCGGCACGCCGGCGTACAAGGCGGCCGAGCCGCCCCGCAAGAGCAACCAGAACCAGCCGGCGCAGCCGAGCACCCCGGTCGCGCCGCCGGCCACCATGCCGGCCCCGCAGCAGTCGCCCCGCCGGGTGCTCTTCGACGACGTCGACGTGCCCGACTTCCTCAAGAACGGTTCCTGAGTACCGCCGATGACCGACAGCCCAGCCACGGTGCGCCCGGACCGGCGCGCCGAGATCGCGGCCGGCCTGGGCCGCGTACGGTCCCGGATCGCGGACGCCTGTGCCGCCGCGGGTCGGGACGACTCCGAGGTCACCATGATCGCGGTGACCAAGACCTACCCGGCCGGGGACGTGGTGGCCCTGGCCGGGCTCGGCGTCGTCGACATGGGGGAGAACCGCGACCAGGAGGCGTCCGCCAAGTCGGCCGAGGTGGCCGCGGCGGGGGTGACGCCCCGGTGGCACTTCATCGGGCAGTTGCAGCGCAACAAGGCCCGGTCGGTGGTCCGCTACGCCGACGTCGTGCACTCGGTCGACAGTGTCCGGCTGGCGCGGGCGCTGGACGCGGCGTCGGCGGCGGCGCGGGACCGGCCGCTGGACGTGCTGGTCCAGGTGAGCATCGACGGCGACGCGGCGCGGGGCGGGGCGCTGCCCGGCTCGGCCGACCCGGGTGCCGGGCTGGGCGCGGTGGCCGAGGCGGTGGCCGGCGCGGAGGCGCTGCGGCTGGCCGGCCTGATGGCGGTGGCGCCGCTGGGCTGGGAGCCGGAGCGGGCGTTCGCCCGGCTGGCCGAGGTGGCCGCCGGGTTCCGGACGGTCCACCCGGGAGCCGCCGCGCTCTCCGCCGGGATGAGCGGCGACCTGGAAATCGCGATCCGGTACGGCGCGACACATGTCCGCGTCGGCAGCGCGTTGCTCGGAATGCGTCCCACGCTGCGGTAGCCTGACCGCGGGAAGCAAATTACATCTGTGTTGTTTGGGGGATCGGCATCCCGTTGTCGGGGGTCGTGGCACGCGACGCGAATCGCGTGCCAGGGGATTGCCGGTCCGCTCCGGTGGGCAGAAGTGGTCCACTCGCGACAAGCGACACGGTACGGGGGCGCGTGCCGCACGGCGGACGGGAAGGGCGCGGGATGGGTGCACTGCGCAAGGCGGGGGTCTGGCTCGGTCTGGTCGAAGAGGACGACGAGCGGGCCTACGACGACGGTGGCTACGACAAGGGTGGCTACCGCGATTCGCGTTACCGGCAGAGCCGGTACTCGGAGGAGTTCGCCGACGACGACGAGGACGACTCCGAGGAGCCGCCGGCGCCCCGGTCCCGGCTGAGCGACCGTGGCCGGCTCTCCGAGCGCGCCGCCGGTCGGGTTTCCGACGCCGAGCGGGGCGACACCGACCGGCCGGAGCGGGCCGAGCGGTCCAGCGTCCGCTCCATCACCCGGCCGTCGGCCGGCGACACGTCGGGCGCGCTGACCTACCACACCCGCGACAACCTGGCCCTGGCGCCGCAGGCGCAGCCCCGGGAGCGTGCGGTGGTCGCCGAGGAGGAGCAGCGCTACCAGATCACCACGCTGCACCCCACCACGTACCGGGAGGCGCGCACCATCGGTGAGCACTTCCGCGACAACGTTCCGGTGATCATCAACCTCACCGAGATGGACGAGGCCGACGCGCGCCGACTTGTGGACTTCGCCGCCGGCCTCGCGTTCGGGCTGCGGGGTACGATCGAGCGCGTGACCAATCGGGTGTTCCTGCTCTCACCGGCCAATGTCCAGGTCACCGCGGAGGACAAGGCCAAGATCGCCGAGGGCGGCTTCTTCAGCCTGAGCTAGCCCCGCCCGACCCGAGGGACGTCGCCTGCCGTGTTGTCGATCGTGCTGCAAGTGCTCTATCTGGTGCTCTACTTCTTCCTGCTCGTCCTGCTGGCCCGGTTCGTCCTGAGCGCCGTCCTCCAGTACGGCCGTCGCTGGCAGCCGGGGCGTGGGGCATCGGTGGGGCTGGAAATCGTGTGGAGCGTCACTGATCCCCCTCTCAACGCGTTGAGGCGTGTGATCCCTCCGTTGCGAATTGGTACCGTGAGCATCGACCTGGCCTCACTTGTGCTCCTGGTTATCCTGTTCGTGCTGATGGAGTTCGTGTTGAGGCGGTCGATCATCGGCACCGTCTGATGACCGACGCGCTTTCGCGGCCGCAACTGACCCGAGGAGTTTCGATGCCGCTGACCCCGGCCGACGTCCACAACGTCGCCTTCAAAAAGCCGCCGATCGGCAAGCGGGGCTACGACGAGGAGGAGGTCGACGCTTTCCTGGACGAGGTCGAGCGCGAGCTTGCCCGTCTCATCGAGGAGAACAACGAGCTGCGCGCCCAGGTGGAGCGCGGCGGCCGTGGTGGCGCCCCCGCCGGCCCCGGTGGCGACGCCCGTCTCGCGGCGGAGCTCAACGACGTCAAGGCCCAGCTCGACCGGGTGCAGCGCGACAAGGCGGCGGCCGAGCAGGCCGCCCGCGCGATGCAGGCCGAGCTGGAGCAGGTTCGCTCCGCCGGCGGCCCGGCCGTCGGCGGCGCCGACGGTGAGCAGCAGGCGCTGCGGGTGCTGATGATGGCCCAGCGGACCGCCGACGACCACGTCTCCGACGCCCGTCGCGAGGCCGACCAGCTGCTCTCCGAGGCCCGTTCCAAGGCCGAGGAGGTCACCCGCGAGGCCCGCGCCAAGGCCGACGCCCTGGAGCGCGACGCCCGCCAGCGGCACCAGGAGGCCATGGGCGGCCTGGACGCCAAGCGCACGGCCCTGCAGAAGCACATCGAGGAGCTCAAGCAGTTCGAGCGTGAGTACCGCACCCGGCTCAAGGCATACCTGGAGAGCCAGCTGCGTGACCTCGACGGCCGCGGCCAGGGCCTGGAGGTCGAGATGACCCGTGGTGGTGAGGGCACCCGGGCCGCCGGCGGCGGCAACGGGCTGGCCACCGCAGGGCTCGCCGGCTCCTACGGCGGCGGCGGTCGCTCCGGCGCTCTCGAGACCGGGCGCTGAACCATCGGTCGGCGGCCGTCGTCACGATGACGGTCGCCGACCTCGCCTCATCAGCACGACGCGGCGGGGGTGAGCCGTGATAGTCGCCAGTCTCCTGCTCATCCTCGTCGCGGTGGTGCTGCTGGTGCTCGGCCTGGCCGGTGGCTCCAGCGTTCTCCTGACCATCTCCATCGCGGCCAGCCTGCTGGCCGCCGTCGCGCTGGTCGCGGGCGCCCGCCAGGCGGCCGCGGACCGGGCGGCGGCGGACCCGGGCCGGCCGGGGTGGCGACCCCGTCGGGCGACCCGCCCGGCCGGACCGGCCTTCGCCGGTGGGCCGTCGGCGGAGCCGGAGATCCCCGTCCAGCACGTTCCTTCCACGGTCTACGCCGACGGCACCGGGTGGCGGCAACCGCCCGAGCCGCCGGTGGCCGACAGCGCCGTCCCGGCCGCCACCGGCACTGTCCCGGCCGCCGCCACGCCCGGTGCCGGCCCCGCTGTGCCGTACGACGACGAGCCGCCCGCGCAGGACGTCACGCCGGGCGAGGCCGCCCGGGTGGCCCGCCTCGCCGCCGAGGTGCGGGTGGTCGACGGGCGGCCCCGCTACCACCTGGCCGACTGCGCGTACCTCGTGGGGCGGGAGCACGAGCCGCTTCCGGTCGCAGAGGCCGTCGACCTCGGCTTCACCCCGTGCGCCCGCTGCGCGCCCGACACCGCCCTGCTCGCCGACGCCGGTCGGATCTGAGCGGCGGGACGCTTCCTGATGGACGCCACGCTGACCGTCGCGGTCCGGGTCAAGCCCGGCTCCGCCCGGGCCCGCGTCGGCGGCCGCTTCGACGGGCCGCACGGGCCGGCCCTGGTGATCGCGGTGCACGCCCCCGCCGTCGACGGGCGGGCCACCGAGGCGGCCCGGCGGGCGCTGGCCGAGGCGCTGGGCGTACGGCCGGGCGCGGTGTCGTTGCGGGCCGGCGCGGCCAGCCGCGACAAGCTCTTCCTGGTCGAGGGGCCGGCCCCGGAGTTGACGGAGGCACTGCACCGGCTGCGTGACGGGGCCGCCGGGTGACGGACGCCGGGGCCGGGCGGCGGTGACGCCGGGGCTGGATCTCGCGCTCCTGCTCGGTGCGGGTGTCCTGCTGGTCGCGGTCGGCGCGGTCCGTCTCTCCACCCGGCTCGGCGTGCCCAGCCTCCTGGCCTACCTGGCCCTCGGGGTGGCGATCGGGGAGGCGGGGCTGGGCATCCGCTTCGACGACGTCGACCTGACCCGGACCCTGGGCTTCTGCGCGCTCATCGTGATCATCGCCGAGGGCGGGCTGACCGCCCGGTGGAGCACCCTGCGTCCGGTGCTCGGGCTGGCCGCACTGCTCTCCACGGTCGGCGTGGTGGTCAGCATCCTGGTCGTCGGCCTCGTCGTGCACCTGCTGCTGGGACTGGACTGGCGGCTGGCCCTGCTCTACGGCGCGGTGCTCTCCTCCACGGACGCGGCGGCGGTCTTCGCCACGCTGCGCCGGCTGCGGCTGCCGCCCCGCCTGGTGGCGACCCTGGAGGCGGAGTCGGGGATGAACGACGCCCCGGTCGTGCTGCTGGTGGTGCTGCTGTCCCGGGAGGGCGTCAGCCACCCGTGGTGGTACGAGATCTCCCTGGTCAGCTACGAGCTGGGCGCCGGCGCGGCGGTCGGTCTCGCGGCCGGCGTCGGCGGGCGGTGGGCGCTGCGCCGGGCGGCGCTGCCGTCGGCGGGGCTCTACCCGATCGCGGCGGTCGGGCTGACCGTGTTCGCCTACGCCGCCGGCGCGGTGCTGCACGCCTCGGGTTTCCTCGCCGTCTACGTGGCGGGGGTGATCCTCGGCAACGCCCGGCTGCCGCACCGGCAGGCGATCCTCGGCTTCGCCGACGGCCTGGCGTGGCTGGCCCAGATCGGGCTTTTCGTGCTGCTCGGGCTGCTCGTCTCGCCGGGCCGGCTGGGCTCGGCGGTGCTGCCGGCGGTGGTCGCCGGGCTGGCGCTCGTGCTGCTGGCCCGGCCGCTGTCGGTGGCGGCGTCCGCACTGCCGTTCCGGTTCGGCCTGCGCGAGCAGGCGTTCCTGTCCTGGGCGGGGCTGCGCGGGGCGGTGCCGATCGTGCTCGCCACCATTCCGCTGTCCGAGCGGGTGCCGGGCGCCGACCGGCTCTTCGACTCGGTCTTCGTACTGGTGGTGATCTTCACGCTGCTGCAGACCGGGACGCTGGCTCCGGTGGCCCGCCGGCTGCGGGTGACCGCGCCGGCCGAGGCGACCGAGATCCGGGTGGAGACGGCGCCGCTGGAGCGGATGGGCGCGGACTTGCTCCAGCTGGAGGTGCCGCCCGGTTCCCGGCTGGCCGGGGTGCACGTCGACGAGTTGCGGCTGCCGCTGGGCGCCTCGGTGACCCTGGTGCTGCGCGACGGAGCGGGCGTCGTGCCCGGCCCGGACTTCCGGCTGATGACCGGCGACAGCATGTTGATCGTGGCCACGGCCGGGGTGCGCGACGAGGCGGAGCGGCGGCTGCGGGCCGTCAGCCGGCGGGGTCGGCTGGCCCGCTGGTTTGGCGAGTACGGCCAGGGTCCCGACACGTGATCTGCTAGCGTTCCTTTTGCCCCGGTTAGGGATGACCAGGGGCCGAACGCCGGTACGTCGGAGCGGCACGTTGTCGTGCGCCTGTACGTTCCGTATTCTTGCGAATCTCCGGAGTGCGCGGCCCCGTCGCCGCGCGCCCCTTTTGTACCTGGGGGCGCCGATGCCGGCGGCCCCTGTCCAGGTGCCGCGGAACGCCGCGGTTCCGCGGCCGAGGGAGCGACGATGGCGAAGCCAGCCGACACCAGGACCGCCGGCCGGAAGCCGGTGGCGAAGGCCACCCGCAGCGCTGCGGAGACCGAGAAGATCCGGGCGGCCCTGGCGGCGCGGCGTGACGAGTTGCGCGCCGAGTACGATCGGACGCTGAGCGAGATCACCGAGCTGCAGCGCGACCGGCTGACCGACTCGGCCGGGGACGACCAGGCCGACACCGGGACCAAGACGTTCGAGCGTGAGCAGGAGATTTCACTCGCCAACAGCATCCTGGAACGGATCACGCAGGTCGAGCGGGCGCTGGAGCGGCTCGACGAGGGTGGCTACGGCTGGTGCGAGCGGTGCGGCAACCCCATTCCGGTGGAGCGGCTCGCCGCCTTCCCGTCGGCCACCCTCTGCGTGACGTGCAAGCAGCTGGAGGAGCGGCGCTGAGGCCCGCTCCCCGGCGGCCATGGGAGGCGGCGCGGACGCGTCGCCGCGAGCGTCGATGGGGAGCAGATGTCCGAAGCACCGCCCGCCGGGCCCGGCAGCGCTGAGCCGGGTGCCGACAGCGCCGAGCCGGGGTCCGGCACGCCCCACCGCCGGGCTGCGGCCACCCTGTTCGGCCTCGCGCTCACGGTGCTCGCCGCCGACGCGGCGACCAAGCACCTCGCCCTGGGCACGCTCGAGGACCGCGAGCCGGTCAGGCTTCTCGGCGGCGCGGTCTACCTCAGCCTGACCCGCAACAGCGGCGCGGCGTGGAGCATCGGCGCCGACTACACCTGGGTCTTCCCGCTGATCACCCTCGGGGTGGTCGGTTGGATCGTCTGGATGGCGCTGCGCCTGCGTTCGCTGCCCTGGGCGATCTCGCTGGGCCTGGTGCTGGGCGGGGCGCTGGGCAACTTCGCCGACCGGGTCTTCCGCGCCCCGGGCTGGTTCGTGGGGCACGTGGTGGACATGGTCAGCGTCTTCGCCCCGTACGGCCGGGTGTTCCCGGTGTTCAACCTGGCCGACAGCGCCCTCGTCTGCGGCGTGCTGCTCGCCCTCCTGCTGGAGTTGACCGGCCGGCAGCGTGACGGCAGCCGGATCGGCCACGGCGAGTCCACCGACGAGGCGGCGGCCCAGGCCGACGCCGGGCAGCGGGAGCGGGCATGACCGCCGCCTTCGCCGCCGGCGGCGACCACCGTTCCCTGCCCGTCCCCGACGGCCTCAACGGCACGCGGCTCGACCAGGCCGTGTCGCGGCTGTTCGGGCTGTCCCGCACCGCCGCCGCGGCCCTGGTCGACGCCGGCGACGCGCTTGTCGACGGGGCCGCCCGGCCGAACTCCTACCGGGTGAAGGCCGGCTCCTGGCTGGAGGTGACCCTGCCCGCGCCGGTCGCCCCGCCCACCGTGGTGCCGCAGGCGGTGCCCGGGCTGCGGGTGGTGTACGCCGACGACGACATCGTGGTGGTGGACAAGCCGGTCGGCGTCGCGGCCCACCCGAGCCCCGGCTGGACCGGCCCGACGGTGATCGGCGCGCTGGCCGCCATCGGGCACCGCATCTCGACCAGCGGCGCCGCCGAGCGGCAGGGCGTGGTGCACCGGCTCGACGTCGGCACCACGGGCATCATGGTGGTGGCCAAGAGCGAGCAGGCGTACACCGCGTTGAAGCGGGCGTTCAAGTACCGCGAGGTGGAGAAGCGCTACCACGCGGTGGTGCAGGGGCACCTGGACCCGCTGCGCGGCACCGTCGACGCCCCGATCGACCGGCACCCCACCCACGACTACCGCTGGGCGGTGGTCTCCGGCGGCAAGCCGAGCATCACCCACTACGACACGGTGGAGGCGTTCCCGGCGGCGAGCCTGGTCGACGTGCGGCTGGAGACCGGGCGCACCCACCAGATCCGGGTGCACTTCTCCACGCTGCGGCACCCGTGCGTGGGCGACCTCACGTACGGCGCCGACCCGACCCTGTCCGCCCGGCTCGGCCTGTCCAGGCAGTGGCTGCACGCCCGGTCGCTGAGCTTCCTGCACCCCCGCACGGGGGACGAGGTGCGCTTCGTCAGCGACTACCCTGACGACCTGGACCGCGCGCTCGAGATCCTCCGCGACTGAGCGTCGTCCCGCCCGTGACGATCCGACGAGGGGATCCCGCCATGTGTGCCGGTGCCCCCGCCCCGACCGTGGGCGAAACGTCGGAAGCCGCGCCGGGCGTGACGCGACCATCACCGAAACCGGCCGGACCGGTCGGCGGCGGGTCGCCGCCGGCCGTCCTGTCGACCTCCTGGTACGCCGGCGCCGACGGCGTACCGGGGCCCGTGCCGTGACGGGACGAAGAACCGAAGGTGCGTAGACGGGTGTGGTCCGAATAGGGTTTCGTTCGTAGCCTGTCAGACGGGCATCGATGGCGCTGGGAGGGCGAGCCTTGGAGGGCAGCGAGACCGGCTGGGGGCGGCCGGCCGAACCAGCACCGCGGTGGCGGGCGCTGCTCGACCGGGCCCGGCACGGCAGCCGCACGGCCGAGCAGGCCGAGGCCGACCGACACGCCGATCCGCCGCCCCTCCCGCCGGAGCCGCTGCCCCGCCGCTCGTCGGGCAACGGCTATGCCGCGCGGGTGCCGGCCATCGGGCGGGCCCCCGAGCCGTACGTGCCGGAGCCCGGCCCACCGCCGTACGGCGCGGATGGCCCACCGCCGTACGGCGCGGAGTACGGCCGCCCGGTCGACGCCGGCTACCGGGCCGAGGCCACCTACCGGGTGGAGCCGGCCTACCGGATGGACCCGCTGGAGCCCGCCTACCGGGTGGAGCCGGAACAACCGCCCGAGCCGAGCTACCGGTTGGATCCGGTCGAGCCGTCCTACCGGTCGGAACCGGTCGAGCCGAGCTACCGGGCGGAACCGGTCGAGCCGAGCTACCGGGCGGATCCCATCGAGCCGAGCTACCGGTCGGGCTCCATCGAGCCGTCCTACCGGTCGGACCCGATCGAGCCGACCTACCGGGCGGACCCGGGGTATCCGGCCGAGCCGGCGTACCGCGTGCCGGCCCAGCCCCCGCCGCCCCGCATCGAGACCGAGCCGCGCCGGGGCCCGGGGCCGGTCGAGTCGCGCTACGCGGTGCTGGACAACGGCTACCGGCACGAGCCGCCCCCGGTCGAGTCGCGCTACGCGGTGCTCGACAACGGCTATCGCTCCCGGCGCGCCCACCAGGCCCCGCCCGCCGCGCCGCCGCCGGCCGTGCCACCACCAGCGGTACCGCCGCCCGCCGCGCCACCGCCCGTTGTGCCGCCGATCGCCGCGCCACCGCCCGCCGTGCCGCCGCTCGCACCGCCGCCCGCCGAGCGGGGCTACCCGGCGCGCGTCGAGTGGCGCCCACGCGGCACGGAGGACGAGGTGGAGCGCGCCGTCGGGGTGCTCCGCCGCGACCTGGGCACCCCCCGGGTGCTCGCGTTCGCCAACCCGAAGGGCGGCGTGCACAAGACCACCGCCACCGTGCTGGCCGCGGCGACCGTCGGCAGCGTACGCGGGCGGGGCGTGCTGGCCTGGGACGACAACGAGCTGCGCGGCACGCTCGGGCTGCGCGCCGGCAGCGCCCGGCACGCCCGGACCATCCGGCACCTGGTCGGCGATCTCGCGCACGTCGAGATCAAGGAGGGCGCCGAGCTGCTGGCGCACCTGGACGACTACCTGCGGCACGCCTCCGACGGCTCGTACGACGTGCTGGCCGGCGAGGAGAGCCCCCGTTTCGCCCAGCGACTCGACCAGTTCACCGTCCGGCGGGTGCTGGAGTTGCTGCGGCGCACCCACGACGTGGTCTGCGTGGACACGGGCAACAACGTGGAGAGCGCCAACTGGCGCACCGTCATGCAGGCGGCGGACCAGCTCGTGGTGACCACCGTGCCCCGCGAGGACGCCGCGTTCAGCGCCGACTGGATGCTGGACCTGCTGCACGAGGTCGGGATGGGTGAGCTGGCCGACAACGCGGTCACCCTGATCTCCTGCCCCACCCCGGGCCGCTCGCCGTTGCAGGACGACCTGGAGCGGCACTTCGCCACCCGTACCCGGGCCGTCGCCGTGGTGCCGTACGACCCGGCGCTGGAGACCGGCTCCTCGATCGAGTACCACCAGCTCCAGCAGGAGACCCGGCAGGCGTGGCTGAAGGCCGCCTCGGTGATGCTGGAGCCGTTCGCCCGGTGAGCGGGTGTGCCGCCACCGACGGCCCACGCCGCCCACGGGCCTGAGAGGATCACCGGGTGAGCGCGGACACCCCCGAACCCGACCGGCCCGGCCACCTGCCCGACGAGCCGGGGGCACCGGCCGCCTGGGCGGCACCCGACCCGCCGCACCGCGTCGGCCCCGCCGACCACCCGCACGCCGCCGGGGAACCCGCCCCGCCGCACGACGCCACGACCGGCGGCCCGTGGCACACCACGACAGGCACGCCGGCGTACGCCCCGACCGGCGACGCGTGGCGGGCACCGGCCGGCGGGCCGCCGTACGGCGGGACGGTGGAGTACGTACCGGGCGGGGCCGGGCTGGAATACGCCGCCGGCTACCCGCTCGCGCCGCCGGCGGAGCCGGACCTGCCGCGCGGGCGGGCGGTGCGGCTCGCCCTGCTGACGGCGCTCGTGACGACCGTGCTCGGGGTGCCGCTCGGGCTGCTCTGGGCCGCCCTCGCGCCGGACACGCCGGTGATCAAGGTCGCCGAGGGGGCGATCTACGCCGAGCCGCAGCCGGAGCAGCCGATCGCCGCCGACGGCTGGTTCAGCCTGCTGGGGCTGGGCTTCGGGGTGCTCGCCGCTCTCGCGCTGTGGTTCCTGCTGCGCCGGCTCCGGGGACCGGTCGGGCTGTTCGCCGTCGTGCTCGGCGCCTTCGGCGCGGCGCTGGTCGCCTGGCAAGTGGGTCGGCGCACGGGGCTGGCCGGCTACGAGCGGCTGCTGGAGAGCGCGCCCGTCGGGCAGGCCTTCGAGAAGCCGGCCGACCTGCGGGCCGGCGGGATCGAGTGGGTGTTCGGCGTGCTGCCGGTGCCGCACGGCAACCTGCTGCTGCCGGCGTTCGGCGCGGCGGTGACGTACACCCTGCTGGCCGGCTGGTCCCGCTGGCCGTCGTTGCGCCCGGAGCGCGAGCCCGGCGTGCCCGGGCTCAGTTGGGGGTCGGCGGAGACGCCAGCTCCGTCAGCGGCACCGGAACCGCCCGCACCTGGCGCAGCAGCGCCGCCTCACGGTTGAGCAGGCGCAGCTCGGCGCGGAGCCGGGCGGCGGTGTCGTCGATGGCGAGCAGCCGCTGCCGGTCGGCCACGGTCAGCACGGCCGTGGCGGCCACCAGGTGCGACAGCACCGTCGGATCCTCCGGCAACTGCTCGGACAGCTCCTCGGGATCGGCCCGGATCAGGCCCAGGTACTGCCGGAAGACCGAGATCACCCGGGCGGCGAGCAGGTCGGCGACCTCGTCGGGCCCGCCCGGCTCGGGCAGCCACTCCACGTCGGCGGTCAGGTAGGGCTCGGTGTTCCGGTCGACGTCGGCGACGCGGAACCTGCGCTTGCCCACCGTGACGATGTCGAAGCCACCGTCGGGGCGCTCGGTGACCTGCCGCAGCTCGGCGGTGCAGCCCACCTCGTGCAGGGTGACGTCGCCGCCACCGGGCAGCGGCTTGCCGTCCGGCCCGGTGGGGGCGACCTCCCAGCCGGTCCGGATGGCCACCACGCCGAACTCGCGCGGGGCGTCCTCGGGCAGCGCGACCAGGTGCCGGACCAGGGCGCGGTAGCGCTCCTCGAATATGTGCAGCGGCAGCACCAGACCGGGGAAGAGGACCATTCCGAGCGGAAACACCGGCAGCCGCGCAGTCACGCGTCGAGCGTAGCCCGATCCCGGCGCGGCGGCGTGGCCCGGCTCACCGTCCCGGCGTACGGGCGGCGCCGGTCGCCGTCCGGGCGGGCCGCCTAGACTCGCAAGGGTGTTGAACCGGATCGACCTGCGCGGCGGCGTCCGTGACCCGCGCCGCCTGCTGCCCCGTGCCCAACTCGACGTCTCCGTGGCCGTCGAGCGGATCCGCCCCCTCGTGGAGGCGGTCCGGGAGCATGGTTACCCGGCGATCCGGGAGGCCAGTGAGCGCTTCGACGGGGTCTCGCCCGAGGTGCTGCGGGTGCCCGCCGAGGCGATCGCCGAGGCGGAGGACACCCTCGCTCCCGAGGTGCGCGCCGCGCTGCTGGAGTCGATCGCGCGGGCCCGCAAGGTGCACGCCGACCAGCGGCGCACCGACCACACCACCCAGGTGGTGCCGGGTGGCACGGTGACCGAGCGCTGGGTGCCGGTCGACCGGGTCGGCCTCTACGTCCCCGGCGGCCTGGCGATGTACCCGTCGACAGTGGTGATGAACGTGGTGCCGGCCCAGGCGGCCGGGGTGCGTTCGCTGGTGGTGGCGAGTCCGCCGCAGAAGGAGAACGGCGGCCTGCCCGACGCCCGGGTGCTCGCCGCCTGCGCCCTGCTCGGTGTCGACGAGGTCTACGCCGTCGGCGGCGCCCAGGCAGTGGCGATGCTGGCGTACGGCGCGGCGGTCGACGCCGAGGGTGCCGCGCACTGCGACCCGGTCGACATGATCACCGGGCCGGGCAACATCTGGGTCACCGCCGCCAAGCGGCTGCTGCGCGGCGTCGTCGGCATCGACGCCGAGGCCGGCCCGACCGAGATCGCCATCCTGGCCGACGACACCGCCGACCCGGCGCACGTCGCGGCCGACCTGGTCAGCCAGGCCGAGCACGACCCCCTCGCGGCCAGCGTGCTGGTGACCCCCTCGGTCGAGCTGGTGGAGGCCGTGGAGCGGGAGCTGGCCCGGCAGGTGCCGGCCACCAAGCACGCCGAGCGGGTCACCACCGCGCTCACCGGCGAGCAGAGCGGCGTCGTCCTGGTCGACGACCTCGACGCCGGGCTGCGGGTGGTGGACGCGTACGCGGCCGAGCACCTGGAGATCCAGACCCGGGACGCCCGGGAGTGGGCGCTGCGGGTACGCAACGCCGGGGCGATCTTCGTCGGCGCCTGGTCGCCGGTGTCGCTCGGCGACTACTGCGCCGGCTCCAACCACGTGCTGCCCACCGGCGGCTGCGCCCGGCACTCCTCCGGGCTGTCGGTGCAGTCCTTCCTGCGCGGCATCCACCTGGTCGACTACTCGGAGCAGGCGCTGCGCGAGGTGGCCCCGCACGTGGTCACTCTGGCCGGCGTCGAGGACCTGCCGGCGCATGGCCGGGCCGTCCAGGTGCGTTTCCCGGGGGAGCTGGCATGACCACCCTCGACGACCTGCCGATCCGCGACGACCTGCGCGGGCTGTCGCCGTACGGGGCGCCGCAGCTCGACGTGCCCGTGCGGCTGAACACCAACGAGAACTCCTACCCGGTGCCCGAGCCGGTGGTGGACGCGATCGGCAAGGCCCTCGCGGCGGAGCTGCGCGACCTCAACCGCTACCCGGACCGCGACGCCGTGGCGCTGCGCGCCGACCTGGCCGGCTACCTGGGTCACGGGCTCACCGTCGAGCAGGTGTGGGCGGCCAACGGCTCCAACGAGATCCAGCAGCAGCTGCTCCAGGCGTTCGGCGGCCCGGGGCGCAGCGCGCTCGGCTTCGTCCCCGCGTACTCGATGCACCCGCTGCTGGCCCTCGGCACCGGCACCCGGTGGGTGCCGGCCCGCCGCGGCGTCGACTTCGGGCTGACCGCCGACGAGGCGGTCGCCCAGGTCCGCGAGCACGCCCCGGACGTGGTCTTCCTCTGCTCGCCGAACAACCCCACCGGCACGGCCCTCGACCCGGCGGTGGTCGCCGCGGTGCTGGACGCCGCGCCCGGCATGGTGATCGTCGACGAGGCGTACGCCGAGTTCGCCCGCCCCGGCACGGTCAGCGCCCTGGCGGTGCTGCCCGGGCACCCGCGGCTGGTGGTGACCCGGACGATGAGCAAGGCGTTCGGGTTCGCCGGCGGCCGGCTGGGCTACCTGGCGGCCGACCCGGCGGTGGTGGCGGCGGTGCAGCTGGTCCGGCTGCCGTACCACCTCTCGGCGCTGACCCAGGCCGCGGCCCGGGCGGCGCTGGCGCACCGCGACGCCCTCCTCGACACGGTGGCCGCGATCTGCGAGCAGCGGGACCGGATCGTGGCGCGGCTGCGCGAGCGGGGGGTGCGGGTGGCCGACAGCGACGCCAACTTCGTGCTGTTCGAGGTCGGGGGCGACCAGGCCGCCGCCTGGCGCACCCTGCTCGACGCCGGCGTGCTGGTACGCGACGTCGGCCTGCCGGGCTGGCTGCGGGTCACCGCCGGCACCCCCGCCGAGACCGACGCCTTCCTCGCCGCGATGGAGAAGATCCAGTGAGCGTGCGAGCCCCGCAGTCGCGACCGAAAGGCAAGCAATGAGCCGGACCGCCCGCGTGGAGCGGATCACCAAGGAGACCAAGGTCCTCGTCGAGATCGACCTCGACGGCACCGGCCGGGCCGAGATCGGCACCGGCGTCGGCTTCTACGACCACATGCTGCACCAGATCGCCCGGCACGGCGGCTTCGACCTGACCGTGCGCACCGTGGGTGACCTGGAGATCGACGCCCACCACACGATGGAGGACACCGCGCTCGCCCTGGGCGCCGCGTTCGACCAGGCGCTGGGGGACAAGGCCGGCATCCGGCGGTACGGCTCGGCCACCGTCCCGATGGACGAGGTCCTCGTCCGGGCCGCGGTCGACCTCTCCGGCCGCCCGTACGTGGTGCACGACGAGCCGGTGCTGGCGCCGTACATCGGGCCGGTCTACCCGACCAGCATGACCCGGCACATCTGGGAGTCCTTCGGCCAGGCGGCCCGGATCACGCTGCACGTGGACGTGCTGCGGGCGGCCCGCCCCGGCGGTCACCCGGACGCCCACCACGTGGTGGAGGCCCAGTTCAAGGCGGTCTCCCGCGCGCTGCGCGAGGCCACCGCCGTCGACCCGCGCGCGGCGGGCGCGATCCCCAGCACGAAGGGGGCTCTGTGAGCGCGAGGAACGCAGCGCAGCGGAGTACCGCAGGCGCGAACGGAAGGCGGTTCTGATGGGTGGGGTGCTGCCGACGTTGCTGCTGATCCTGGCCGGCGTGCTGGTCGGCGGGGCGTGGTCGCTGCACAAGCAGGGCGCCCCGCGTGGGGCGGTGGTCGTCACGGCGCTGCTCGCCGCGCTGGCCACGGTCGGCGGCGTGCTGTGGCTGCTGCCGGGGGAGGGCGCGTGAGCCGGGTGGTGGTGCTCGACTACGGGTCGGGCAACCTGCGCTCGGCCGAGCGCGCCCTGGCCCGCGCCGGCGCGGACGTGACGGTGACCGACGACCTGACCGCCGCCGCCGAGGCGGACGGCCTGGTGGTGCCCGGTGTGGGCGCGTACGCCGCCTGCATGGCCGGGATCGAGGCCCTCGGCGCCGGCCCGGTGATCGCCGAGCGCGTCGCCGCCGGCCGTCCGGTGCTGGGCATCTGCGTGGGCATGCAGGTGCTCTTCGAGCACGGCGACGAGCACGGGGTGGTGACCAAGGGGCTCGGGCTGCTGCCCGGCGGGGTGACCAGGCTGGCCGCCCCCCGGCTGCCGCACATGGGCTGGAACACGGTCGCGGCGCCGGCGGGTTCGGTGCTCTTCGCCGGCCTGCCCGCTGACAGCCGGTTCTACTTCGTGCACTCGTACGGGGTCGGGGACCCGGGCGCGCTGGCGGAGGCCGGCGCCACGGTCACCACCGCCCACCACGGGACGGACTTCGTGGCGGCCGTGGAGCGGGGTCCGCTCTGCGCCGCGCAGTTCCACCCGGAGAAGTCCGCCGACACCGGTGCCGCGCTGCTGCGCAACTGGCTCGCCACGCTTTCCACCGGTGACTGAGCGCCTGCCCGGTGCGGCGGGCCCGCTCCGGCCCGCCGCCGGCCGCCCTGTCCCGCGTCGACAGCTACCCGGACGACCGCGCCCCCGGCGGGACACGCCGTGAGCAAGGAGCGGGCCCGGCGCCGGGCGGCCCGGGAGGCCGAGGCCGCCCGGGAACGGGCCGTCCGCGAGCGGCGGACCGCCCGGCGGTCGCGGCGGCGGGCACTCGTCCGCCGGTTGACGCCGTCGCTGCGCCGGGGGCGGACGGGCCGGCTGCCCCGGCACAGTCGCGGCGAGCGGGCCGCCATCGTGCTGCTGACCCTGGTGGCGATGGTCCTGATCTGGTCGCTCGTCGACGACCTGGCGCTGCGCATCGCGCTGGTCGTGCTGTTGCTGCTCGTACTGCCGGCGATCGTGGTGATCGCCCTGGACCGTCGCACCTGACTTCGAGGAGAAATACCGTGAGCCTCACCCTGTTGCCCGCCGTGGACGTCGCCGACGGCCAGGCCGTCCGACTCGTGCAGGGAGCCGCCGGCAGCGAGACGACGTACGGCGACCCGTTGGAGGCCGCGCTCGCCTGGCAGCGGGACGGCGCCGAGTGGATCCACCTGGTCGACCTCGACGCCGCGTTCGGCCGGGGCTCCAACGCGCACCTGCTGGCCGAGGTGGTGCGGCAGCTCGACGTGAAGGTGGAGCTGTCCGGCGGCATCCGCGACGACGAGTCGCTGCACGCCGCGCTCGGCACCGGCGCCGCCCGGGTGAACATCGGCACCGCCGCCCTGGAGGATCCGGTCTGGTGCGACCGGGTGTGCGGGGAGTACGGCGACCGGGTGGCGATCGGGCTCGACGTGCGGGGCCGTACCCTCTCCGCCCGGGGCTGGACGCGCGACGGCGGCGACCTCTTCGAGGTGTTGGAGCGGCTGGACAAGGCGGGCGCGGCGCGTTACGTCGTCACCGACATCACCAAGGACGGCACCATGCGCGGGCCGAACCTGGACCTGCTGCGCGAGGTCTGTGCCCGCACCGACGCCCCGGTGATCGCCTCGGGCGGCGTCTCCACCCTGGACGACCTGCGGGCGCTGGCCACCCTGGAGTCGATCGGGGTGGAGGGCGTGATCGCCGGCAAGGCGCTGTACGCGGGCGCCTTCACCGTGGCGCAGGCGCTGGAAACCCTGGCGGCGGCGTGACCGTCACGCGGCTCGGCTCGGGCGGCCCCTGGGAGTCGGTGTACGGCTACTGCCGGGTCGTCCGGGCCGGCGACCTGGCCTGGACGGCCGGCTGCACCTCGACGGTGGACGGCGTGGTCACCCACGTCGGGGACGCGGCGGCGCAGACCGCGCAGGCCCTGCGGATCGGCCTGGACGCGCTCGCCGAGGTGGGCGCGGAGCCCGGGGACGTGGTGCGGACCCGGATGTACGTCACCGACCGGACGTACGCCGACGAGGTGGGCCGGGCGCACAACGTGGTCTTCGGCGCGGTCCGTCCGGCGGCCACCATGGTGGTGGTGGCCGGCCTGCTCGACCCGGACCATCTGGTCGAGGTGGAGTTGGAGGCGTACCTCGGCGAGCGCTGAGCCCGGGGAAGCGCGCCGAGCCGGTGCCGCCCGACGTGCCGCTGTGCGACCTGATCGGTTGCGCACAATCTAATCGCGCGCTACGGTTTCCCGGTGACCGACCATCTGGTGCTGCGCCGGCAGGTGTGCTTCGCGCTCTACGCCGCGTCGCGCGCCCTCACCGACGTCTACCGGCCCGTCCTCGACGAGTTCGGCCTGACCTACCCGCAGTACCTGGTGCTGCTGGTGCTCTGGGAGCGCGACGACGCCCCCACGGTCTCCGAGCTCGGCGCCGCCCTGCGCCTGGACTCCGGCACGCTCTCCCCGCTGCTCAAGCGGCTGGAGGGGGCGGGGCTGGTCGTCCGGACCCGGTCGGCGCGCGACGAGCGACGGGTGGAGGTGGGCCTGACCGGCGACGGGCGGGCCCTGCGGCACCGGATGGACGAGGTGCCGCTGCGGGTCGCCCGCGCCACGGGCCTCACCGAGGCGGAGCTGGTCGCCCTGCGCGACACCCTCACCCGGGTCACCGAGACGATCCACCGACAGAAGGAGCAGTGACCACCATGCAGGTGCTCTACACCGCGTCCGCCCGGGCCACCGGGGACGGTCGGGACGGCCACGTCCGCACCTCCGACGGCACCGTCGAGCTCGACCTGGCCGTGCCGAAGGAGATGGGTGGCGCCGGCGGCGCCGCCAACCCCGAGCAGCTCTTCGCGGCCGGCTACGCCGCCTGCTTCCACTCGGCGCTGCGCCTGGTCGCCCGCAGGGCGAAGGTCGACGTCTCCGGCTCGGTCGTCGAGGCCGAGGTCGGCATCGGCGCCAACGGCAGCGGCGGCTTCGGGCTGGCCGTCACCCTTCTGGTCGACCTCCCGGCCGTCGAGCGGGCCGCCGCCGAGCAGGTCGTCGAGCAGGCCCACCAGGTCTGCCCATACTCGAACGCCACCCGCGGCAACGTCGAGGTCACCCTCACCGTGCGCGAGGCGCTGTGAGCATCCGCAACCGGGAGATCCACCTGGCCTCCCGCCCGCAGGGCTGGCCGACCGCGGACAACTTCCGGCTCGTCGAGACCGAGGTGCCCACCCCGGGGCCGGGGCAGATCGTGGTCCGCAACCGGTACGTGTCGGTCGACCCGTACATGCGGGGGCGGATGAACGACGTCAGGTCCTACGTGCCGCCGTTCGCGCTCGACGCCCCGCTGGACGGCGGGGCGGTCGGCGAGGTGGTGGCCAGCGAGGTCGAGGGCCTCCAGCCCGGCGACACCGTGCTGCACGGCCTCGGCTGGCGCGAGTACGCGCTGCTCGACGCGCGGGCCGCCCGGAAGGTCGACCCCGACCTCGCCCCGGTCAGCTCCTACCTGAGCGTGCTCGGCATGACCGGCCTGACGGCGTACGCCGGGCTGCTGGACGTCGCCGGGATGAAGGCGGGGGAGACCGTCTTCGTCTCCGCCGCCGCCGGCGCGGTGGGCAGCCTGGTCGGCCAGATCGCCAAGCTGCGGGGCGCGGCGCGCGTGGTCGGCAGCGCGGGCTCGGCGGCCAAGGTCGAGCGGCTGCGCGCGCTCGGCTTCGACGCCGCGTTCGACTACCACGACGGGCCGGTGCGCGACTCGCTCAAGGCCGCCGCCCCGGACGGCGTCGACGTCTACTTCGACAACGTCGGCGGCGACCACCTGGAGGCGGCGATCTCCGCGATGAAGGTGCACGGCCGGGCCGCGATCTGCGGCATGATCGCGCAGTACAACGACACCGAGCCCCCGGCCGCGCCGCGCAACCTGGCGCTGGTCATCGGCAAGCGGCTCACCCTGCGCGGCTTCCTGGTCGGCGACCACGGCCACCTGCGCGACGAGTTCGTGCGCGAGATGGCCGGCTGGCTGCGCGACGGCAGGGTCTCGTACGACGAGACGGTCGTCGACGGCATCGAGAACGCCCCGGAGGCGTTCCTCGGCCTGCTGCGCGGCGAGAACCTGGGCAAGATGCTCGTCCGGGTGTAAGGAAGGGCCCCTTCCGGACCCCGGGGAGCGTGGCGGCGCGCCGCAGCGGCGGTGGTCGGCCTCACAGGTCGGTCACCGCCGGTGCCGGGAGGGATAGGCTCGCGGCATGACGGTGGCGGTGCGGGTCATCCCGTGTCTCGACGTGGACGCCGGTCGGGTGGTCAAGGGAGTCAACTTCCTCGACCTGCGCGACGCCGGCGACCCGGTGGAACTGGCGGCGGCGTACGACCGGGCCGGCGCGGACGAGCTGACCTTCCTCGACGTCACCGCCTCCTCCAGCGACCGGGGCACCATGCTCGACGTGGTCCGCCGCACGGCGGAGTCGGTCTTCATCCCGCTGACCGTCGGCGGTGGCGTCCGGCAGGTCGCCGACGTCGACACCCTGCTGCGCGCCGGCGCGGACAAGGTCGGGGTGAACACCGCCGCGATCGCCCGCCCCGAGCTGATCGCCGAGATCGCCGACCGTTTCGGCCGGCAGGTGCTGGTGCTCTCGCTCGACGTGCGGCGGGCGCCCGGCGGCGGCACGCCCAGCGGGTTCGAGGTGACCACCCACGGCGGTCGGCGCGGCACCGGGCTGGACGCGGTCGAGTGGGCGCGGCGCGGCGCCGAGTTGGGCGCGGGCGAGATCCTGCTGAACTCGATGGACGCCGACGGCACCAAGGCCGGCTTCGACCTCGAACTCATCGGCGCGGTGCGCCGGGTGGTGGACGTGCCGGTGGTGGCCAGCGGCGGCGCGGGCGAGGTGGCGCACTTCGCGCCGGCGATCGGCGCCGGCGCCGACGCGGTGCTCGCCGCCAGCGTCTTCCACTTCGGCGAGCTGACCGTCGCCGAGGTCAAGGACGCGCTGCGCGGGGCCGGGCACCCCGTCCGCTGACCGCCCCCGCGCGATCCGCCCGGTGCCTCCGGGCCGCGTGATCCGCCCGGTGCCTCCGGGCCGCGTGATCCGCCCGGTGCCTCCGGGCCGCGCGATCCGCCCGGTCCCTTCGGCCCGCGCGATCCGTCGGCGCCCGCTCAGTCGCGGCGGGAACGGTTCTCGGGGGAGCGCCGGGGCGCCGGGATCGAGCGCACCACGTACTCCTGCACGGCGGCGGCGTGGTCGGCCTCGTCCAGGTGCCAGTCGGCGCTGACGGGGGCGTGTCGCCGGACCAGGACGCCCTGCACGGTGTCCACCGTGGTGGCCAGCCCGGCGTTCGGCCTGGTGCGCCAGAGGCGCTCACCGTCGGAGGTGATCCGGAACCAGCCGTCGGTGACGCTGACCAGCCCGGCCCCGACGAGGCGACGGACCGCCGCCTCCACCTCGTGTCGCTCGGGGATCGCCTGGTTGAGATGGTCGGCGGTGGAGAGCACGTCGGCGAGGCGTACGCCCTCGGGGCGGCGGCTGGCCGCCGCGCGGCGGTGCCGTCCCGCACCGCTGGCGATCACCACCGAGACGAAGATCCAGGCATCGGTCCAGCGCCATCCGTTCTCCCCCATGCGAGGATTCTGCCGGGCGTGGCGTCCGAAGGGAACACCCGGCGTCCGGGTCGGCTCAGGTGGCGGGGAGCGGCGCGACCGGGCCCGGGGCGGGGTCCTGCGGCCCGGGGACCGTGAACAGCGGCAGGAAGACCTGGGTCAGCGGGCCGATGCCCAGCGCGTAGGCGATCGTGCCGACGCCCACCGTCCCGCCGAGCAGCCAGCCCAGCGCCAGCACCGTGACCTCGATGACGGTGCGGACGAGCCGGATCGAGCGGCCGGGCCGGCGGGCGACGTAGCCGGTCATCAGGCCGTCGCGGGGGCCGGGTCCGAGGCGGGCGCCGAGGTAGAGACCCGTCGCCGCCCCGTTGGCCACGATGCCGGCGACCAGCATCCCGGCCCGTACGCCCAGCGACCCGCCGGCCGGCATCAGCGCGAGTGTCGCGTCGACGACCAGCCCGACCACCAGCGCGTTGCTGACCGTGCCGAGGCCGGGGCGCTGGCGCAGCGGTATCCAGAGCAGCAGCACCAGCACGCCCACCGCGATGGTGACGGTGCCGATGGAGAGGCCGGTCAGCTCGGACAGGCCCTGGTGGAACACGTTCCACGGGTCCAGGCCCAGCCCCGAGTTGATCATCAGAGCCATGCTGACGCCGTAGAGGACGAGGCCCGCGTAGAGCTGGCTGAGTCGCCGCGCGGGACGATGTCGGAGATTGCCAATCGGTGTCACCCATGCCACGCTAAAGGCCAATTGGCGCAGCGTAAGAGCCAATCCGGGAGGAGTGGCCATGACGAGTCAGGTTCGGGGTGTCCAATTGGCCCGGCTCCTCGGTCAGTGGCATGCGCTTCCCGGCCGCCGGCGCAGCCCCGACTACGCCGCCCTGGCCGGTGCCGTACGCGGCCTGCTCGCCGACGGCCGGCTGCCGCTGGGCGTGCGGCTGCCCGCCGAGCGGGAGCTGGCCGAGGCGCTGAAGATCAGCCGGACCACGGTCACGGCCGCGTACCGGGAGCTGCGGGAGAGCGGGCACCTCGCCAGCCGGCGGGGTGCGGGCAGCTGGACGATGCTCCCGGGCACCCACCGGGTGGCGAGCACCGGGCTCTGGACCCCGCTGGACGACCGCGACATGATCGACCTCGGGGTCGCCGCGCTCGCCGCACCGCCCGAGCTGCTGCCGGCCGCCCGCGCGGCGGCCGAGGACCTGCCCCGCTACCTGGGCGGCGCCGGCTACCACCCGACCGGGATCATCGAGCTGCGCGAGGCGGTGGCCCGCGCGTACACCGAGCGGGGTCTGCCCACCTCGCCCGACCAGATCATGGTCACCAACGGCACCCAGCACGCCCTCGACCTGGTGCTCCGGCTGGCCCTCGCCCCCGGCGGCAACGTGCTGGTCGAGGCGCCCAGCTATCCGAACGCGCTGGCCGCGCTGGCCGCCCGCCGGGCCCGGATCACCACCCACGGCCTGGCCGTCGAGGAGCCCGGGTGGGACGCCGACCTGCTGCTCGGCACCCTGCGGCAGGCCCGGCCCAAGCTGGCGTACCTGATCCCGGACTTCCAGAACCCGACCGGCCACCTGATGCCGGCCGCGCTGCGCGAGCGGGTGGTGGCCACCGCGCACGCCGTCGGCACCGACCTGGTCGTCGACGAGTCGTTCGTGGACCTGCCGCTGGACGGGACGGTGCTGCCCCCGCCCACCGCCAGCTTCGACCGGCACTCCCGGGTGGTCAGCATCGGCGGGATGAGCAAGCCCTTCTGGGGCGGCCTGCGGATCGGCTGGGTGCGCGCCTCCGCCCCGCAGGTGCAGCGGCTCGCCGCCGCCCGGGTCGGCGTCGACATGGCCAGCCCGGTCCTGGACCAGCTGGTCGCGGTCCACCTGCTCGCCGACGCGCCGGCCATCGTCGCCGCGCGCCGGGCCCAGCTCACCGCCCAGCGCGACGCCCTGCTGGCGGCGCTCGCGCAGCGCCTGCCCGAGTGGCGGGTCACCGTCCCGCACGGCGGGGTGACCCTCTGGGCCGAACTCGACGGGCCGATCTCCAGCGCGCTGGCCCGGGCCGCCGAGGAGGTCGGCGTACGCCTGGCGCCCGGTCCCCGGTTCGGCCTGGACGGCACGTTGGAGCGCTTCCTGCGGCTGCCGTTCACCCTGCCGGCCGCCGACCTGGCCGAGGCGGTCGGCCGCATCGCCGCCGTCCGGTACGACTTGGACCGGGGCGGCCGGTCGCAGTGGCGGGAGCCGGCGGTCATCGCCTGAGGCGGACCGGGTGGCCCGGGGCCGGGGTTGCCGGCCGGGTCGGTCAATCGCGCCTGCCTCCGGTCCCGCGGCTGCGAGACTGCGCAGGTGGGGGATGCGCGGGGGATGCGGTGGCCGCGCGGGATCCTGCCGAACGCCCCCGGCTCCCGCACCACCCGCCTGGAGCTCTTCTACGACCTCGTCTTCGTCTTCGCCTTCCTCAACGTGACCACGGTGACGGCCGGCAGCCTGGACGCCCGCGGACTGATCCGGTTCCTCGTGGTGCTGGCCCTGCTCTGGTGGTGCTGGAGCGGCTTCGCGGCGCTGGGCAACGTGGTCCGCACCGACCAGGGCTTCGCGCCGCTTGTCGGGTTCGCCCTCTCCGCCGCCGTGTTCGTGCTCGCGCTGAGCCTGCCGAAGGCGTTCATCGACCGCCCCGGCGGGCTGCCCGGCCCGCTGGTCTTCGCCGCCTGCTACTTCCTGGTCCGCGCGACCCAGGTGACGGTGTTCCTCTGGGCCGTGCGCTCCGACCGGGAGGTGCGCCGGCGGATGCCCGTGCTGATCCTGCCGCTCCTGGTGGCGACGGGGCTCATCCTGACCGCCGCGCTGGTGCCGCAGCGGCTCTTCGACGACGGCGCCGAGACCGGTCTGCGGCTAACGTTGTGGGTAAGCGCGCTCGCCGTCGAGTACGGCGCCGGCCTGGCCCAGCACCGCGCGGGGTGGACGGTGCTCTCGGCGGGGCACTGGGCGGAACGGCACGCGCTGATCATCATGGTGGCGCTCGGCGAGTCGATCATCGCGTTGGGGCTCGGGCCCGGCACCACCGCCGCCCTGCCGCTGACGTGGCCGGTGATCGTCGCGGCGCTGCTCGGCTTCGCCGTGGTCGCGGCGCTGTGGTGGGCGTACTTCGACACCCTCGCCCTGGCCATGGAGCAGGTGCTGCACCACACCCGCGACCCGCGTACCCGCGCCGGGCTGGCCCGGGACGTCTACACCTACCTGCACCTGCCGCTGATCACCGGCGTGATCCTCTTCGCGCTGGGCCTCAAGGGGCTGATCCACGAGGGCGCCGACCCGGCGACCCCGAGCTGGGGGGTGCCGCTGCCCGGCTTCGACATGCTGGCCCTCTACGGCGGGGTCGCGCTCTACCTGCTCACGCTGATCCTGCTCGGCAGCCGGATGCTGGGCGCGGCGCGCTGGCCGTCGATCTGCGGGGTCCTGCTGCTCGTCGCGCTGACCCCGGTGGCCGGGCGACTGCCGGAACTGGTCGCCCTGGCCATGCTGGCGGTGGCCGCCGTGCTGACGGTCGCGGTGCAGACGGTCGTCGACGCCCCGCGGCGGCGGCGCGTGCGGCAGGTGGCGCTGGAGGAGCAGCTCGCCTCCGAGGCCGAGCAGACGCGGTGGCGGGGCCACCACCTGTGAGCCGGCGCCCCGCCCGTCCGACGTCGGCGACCCCGTACGCAACGTGGGGCCGCCGACGTCGCGGGCTCAGAGCTCGGCCAGCGTGCCCGCGTACATCTTCTCGATCTCGCCGGCGAAGTTGCTCTCCACGCCGCGGCGCTTGATCTTGAGCGACGGGGTGATCTCGCCGTCCTCGATGGTCAGGTCGCGCGGCAGGATGGCGACCTTCTTGATCGTCTCCCAGCGGTTGAGCTTGGCGTTGAGCTCCGCCACGTACCCCTCGACCATGGCCTTCGCCTCCGGCGAGGTGACGATCTCGGTGTAGTCGCGGCCCTCCAGGGGAGTGCCGGCGGCCCAGCCCTTGATCGCCTCCGGGTCCAGCGTGACCAGCATCGTGCAGTAGTTGCGGGCCTGGCCGATCACCACCGCCTGGGAGGTGTACGGGCAGGTCGCCTTGAACATCCCCTCGATGTGCGAGGGTGCGATGTACTTGCCGCCCGAGGTCTTGACCAGGTCCTTCTTCCGGTCGGTGATCTTCAGGTAGCCGTCGGAGTCCAGGGTGCCGATGTCACCGGTGCGGAAGAAGCCGTCCTCGGTGAACGCGGCGGCGGTCTCCTCGGGCAGGTTGTGGTAGCCGCGCATCACCGGCCGGCCGCGCACCAGGATCTCGCCGTCGGTGTCGATCCGGCACTCCAGGTCGCCCATCGCCTTGCCGACGGTGCCGATCCGCAGCCCGTCCGGCGGGTTGACGAAGTTGCCGGCGCTGGTCTCGGTGAGGCCGTAGCCCTCGGAGATCGGCAGGTTCGCCGCGGCGAAGAAGGTGGCGATCTCCGGGCTGAGCGGTGCGGCGCCGGAGACGAGCACCCGGATCCGGCCGCCGAGGCGGGCCTGGAGCTTGCTGAACACCAGCTTCTCGGCCACCGTGTACTTCAGCTTCAGCCCCGTCGGGAGCGGCCGGCCGGCCTGCTCCAGGGTGACCTTCTCCTTGCCGACCCGGACGCCCCAGCCGAAGATCTTCGCCTTCGCGCCGCCGCCGGCCTGCGCGGTGGTCACCGCCTTGTTGTAGACCTTCTCGAAGACCCGGGGCGCGCCGCACATCAGCGTCGGCCGGATCACCGAGAGCAGTTCGACCAGCTTGTCGACCCGGCCGTCGACGTACGTCGGCAGGCCCACGTGGATCGCCCCGCAGAGCAGGGTCTTGCCGAACGAGTGCGACAGCGGCAGCCAGAGGTACTGCAGGTCGTCGTCGCGGAGCAGCCCCACCTCGACCTGCGCCACGCCCTCCCAGCACCAGCCGCCGTGCAGCAGCTCGACGCCCTTCGGGCGCCCGGTCGTGCCGGAGGTGTAGATCAGCGTGGCCAGGTGCTCGGGACCGATCCCGGCGACCAGCATGTCGATCAGGTCGGGCTCGGCGGCCAGCGCGCGGGCGCCCTGCTCCTCCAGCTCGGCGAGGGTGAGCTGGGGGACGGCGGCGGCCGGGTCGGCGGCGCCGTCGAAGAGCACGACGTGGGTCAGCGCCGGCAGGTTTGCGCCGGCGATCTTGGCGGCCTGTGCCGGGTTCTCGGCGAACAGCACCCGCGAGCCGGAGTCGGCGATGATGTAGGTCGCGTCGTCGGGCTCCGTGGTGGGGTAGACGGTGGTGGTCGCGCCGCCGGCGCACATGATGCCGAGGTCGGCGATCACCCAGTCGAGCCGGGTGTTCGCCAGGATCGCGACCGGATCCTCCAGACCGACACCGAGGCCGTGCAGCCCGGCGGCGACCGCCTTGGCGCGACGGGCCATCTGCTCCCAGGTCAGCCAGACCGGCCCGGAGTCGTCGGGGGCCGGGTGGGCGAAGGCGTCGCGGTCGGGGGACGCCGCCACGCGCTTGAGGAACATGTCGGGGATGGAACGGTACGGTACATCGAGAGCCATCGCTGTAGCCGCCTTCGGGGGGTGGAGACGTGACCACGGTCACGTCGGCGTTCGTTACCGAAGGGTATTGCCTGCGCCCGGGCATCGGCTAGCCCTGTGGATCACGGCTGGGCCACGTCTCGGAAGATGGACGCCCGGCTCAGGCGTACCGGGCCGCCTCCAGCGACCAGTCGTAGGTGGCCCGGATCCAGTTGCGCCGCGCGGTGAGGGCCGGCCGCAGGCCGTCGTCGCCGGTGGCGAGCAGCGCCGCCTCCGTCGCCAGGTACGCCGAGAGACCCTCGTTGAACCGGTCGGCCGCCGCCCGCAGGGCCGACGACTCGTCGCCGGCCGCCCGCCCCGCGGCGATCACCGCGACCAGATTGTGCACGTCCGGCTGGGTGAGGTGCTCCTTGCCGTACGAGAAGACGTCGTTGCACCAGCAGACCAGGTCGGCGGCGAGCAGGTCGAGCGCGACAAGCGACGGCTCGGCGCGGTGGGTCGCGCCCGGCAGGGCCCCGGCCGCCAGCTCCGTGAGGGTGAAGCTGGGGTGGACCCCGCCGGTGTGCCGGCGCATCTGGACGTACTCGGCCAGCCCCGGCGCCCGCCCGTGCTCCCGGTTCGCCGCCTCCCAGAGCAGCGCCAGCAGATACTCCCGCACCTCGCCGACGAAACGCAGCAGCGCCACGGGCCCGCCGGCGGCGTGGGCCCGCCGGCACAGCTCGCCCAGCGCCTCGCCGAGCGGCCCGGCCACGGTCGCGTCGGCCCGTCCCCCGTGGCCGTCCAGCACGTCCAGCAGGGCGGCCACGGTCGGCGCCAGCCGGGTGGGGGAGTCGCCGAGGCCGTCCTCGTCGCAGGCGTCGTCCATGACGAACAGCCAGGAGATCAGGTCGGTGAGCAGCCGCAGCCCCTCCACTGGACCCTCCGGGCAGGCCCGCCCGGCCAGCCCGGCGGCGTCGGCCCGGCGCAGCCGGTGCAGCCGGGGCCCGTCGCCGATCAGCCCGTGGCCGAGCGCCCACTCGATGCTCTCCCGCGCCACCCGTGCGGTGGCGTCGTGCTGGCGCGCGGGAAAGGGGGGTTCCCGCAGCGCCGAGATCGCGAAGGTCCGCATGGTGCCCCCCTGTCGCGCCGCCCCGCAGCGGGACGGCGCGGGACAGCGTACGGGAGCAGAAATCGGTGACAATCGCTGGCCCGGTCGCCCCTCCGGACCGGGCTGCGGCTGTCCGCCTGCGGGGCGTCACATGCCCAGGTCGGCGCCCCGGAGCCGCTCGGCCGGTGCCGCCGGCCCGTCGATCTGCACCCGGGACACCCGCTGCCGGCCGCTGAGGAACAGGACCAGCTCGCCCGGCGCCCCCACCACCCGCACCGGTTCGCCGCCCCGGCCGACGGAGAGCTCCCCGTAGCCGGGCGCCTGGACGAAGACGTCCGCCGGGAAGCGGCGCAGCGCCAGCCGGGCCAGCCCGGTGCACCGCTTCCAGAGCGCCGCGTTAAGCCCCGCCCCCAGGTCGCGGGGGAGCCAGCCCGGGCGGGCGCGGCGCACGTCCTCGTGGTGGATGAAGAACTCCAGCGTGTTGGCCAGCTCGTCGGTGAGCGGGTTGCTGACCGGGCTCCACACCGGCGGCCGGCGCACCTCTTCGAGGAGGCGTGGCCAGGGGCGCGCGGCGACGCGCAGGCGCACCCGCTCGGCGTAGCCGCGCAGCGGCGGGAGCAGGATGCCACCGGCGGCGTCGGGCCGGCGTTCGCGCAGCACCAGGTGGGCGGCGAGATCACGGGTGGTCCATCCCTCGTTGACCGTCGGCGCGTCCGGTCCGAGCGTCTGCATCAGGTCGACGAGCGCCTCGCGCTCCGTTCGGGCGTACCGCGGCATGCCCCGATCGTAGGCGCGCCCGGCCCACTCGGCGCGCCGAGCGGGCCGGCGGCCGTGACGGTGGACATAGCGGTCCGGGGCGGCGGAGCTGGCTCGGACCGGTAAGGATGAGGAGGATAGGTGCGGCTTACGGCGGGGGAGAGCGTGGCGAGCAGGACAAGTCGGGACGTGCTGGTGCGGGGGCTGGCCGTCCTCGGGCGGGCGATCCGGGAGCAGCCGCGCATCTTCGCGGTCGCGGTGAGCGGCAGCGTGCTCTTCGGCGCCATGACCGTGGCCAGCGCCTACGTGGTGGGTGCCGTGGTCGGCGACGTGGTGGTGCCGGCGATCGAGCGTGGTGAGGTCGGGGTCGGCGGGCTGGCCCTGGCGGCCGTCGCGCTGTTCGGCATCAGCGTGCTGCGGGTGGCCGGCATCTTCGGCCGCCGGCTCGGCGCGGGTTACATGCAGTACCGCCTCCAGGCCGCCTACCGGCGCCGGGTCACCCGCCGCTACCTGGAACTGCCGCTGTCGTGGCACCACCGCAACGCCACCGGCACGCTGCTGTCCAACGCCAACTCCGACGTCGAGGCCGCCTGGTACCCGATCGCCCCGCTGCCGTTCGCGGTCGGCACCCTGGTGATGCTGGTCGGCGCGGTGGCGTCGCTCTTCGCCACCGACTGGGCGCTGGCCATGGTCGGCGTCGCGGTCTTCCCGGCGCTCTTCGCGCTCAACGTCGCCTACTCCCGCCGGATGGCCCCCCGCCAGGCCCGGGCCCAGCGGCTGCGCGCCGAGGTCAGCGGCATCGCCCACGAGAGCTTCGACGGCGCCCTGGTCGTCAAGACGATGGGCCGGGAGGCGCAGGAGACCGACCGGTTCGCCGCCCGCGCGGGCGAGCTGCGCGACTCGCTGGTGGCGGTCGGGCGGCTGCGCGGCGTCTTCGACCCGCTGCTGGAGGCCCTGCCCAGCCTCGGCACCCTCGCCGTGCTGGTGGTCGGCGGGATTCGGCTGCAACAGGGCGCGATCAGCGTCGCCGAGCTGATCAGCGTCGCCTTCCTCTTCACGGTGCTGGCGTTCCCCGTCCGGGCCATCGGCTGGGTGCTGGCCGAGCTGCCGCGCAGCGTCGCCGGCTGGGACCGGGTCCGCCGGGTGCTCGACGCGACCGGCGAGATGGCGTACGGCGACACGACGCTCGACGTGACGGATTCCCGCCCGGCCACCCTCGCGTTCGCGGGCGTCCGGTTCGGCTACGAGCCGGCCGAGGCGCACCTGCCCGGCACCGAGGTGCTCGGCGAGGTCTCCTTCACCGTGCCCGCCGGGAAGACCGTCGCCCTGGTCGGGCCGACCGGCTCCGGCAAGTCGACGATCGCCGCGCTGGCCGTGCGGCTGGTCGACCCGCTGGCCGGCACGGTGTGCGTGGACGGGGTGGACGTTCGCCGGCTCACCGCCGCCTCGCTGGCGGGCACCGCCGCGCTGGTCGCCCAGGTGCCGTTCGTCTTCGACGACACGGTGCGGGCCAACGTGACCCTGGACCGGCCGGGCATCGGCGACGACGACGTCTGGGCCGCGCTGCGGCTGGCCGAGGCGGACGGCTTCGTCGCGGCCCTGCCCGACGGTCTCGACACGAAGGTCGGCGAGCGGGGCACCTCGCTCTCCGGCGGCCAGCGGCAGCGGCTCACCCTGGCCCGCGCGCTCGCCGGCCGGCCCCGCCTGCTGGTCCTCGACGACGCGACCAGCGCCGTCGACCCGCGGGTGGAGGCGGCCATCCTGGCCGGGCTGCGCTCCTCGGCGGGGCAGGCCGGGGTGCCTGCCGCGTCGATCCTGGTGGTCGCCTACCGGCGGGCCACCATCGCGTTGGCCGACGAGGTGGTCTACCTGGAACAGGGCCGGGTGCTCGCCCGCGGCCCGCACGCCGAGCTGCTGGCCACGGTGCCTGGCTACGCCGACCTGGTCACCGCCTACGAGCAGGCCGAGGTCGACCACGCGAAGGACGAGACGTACGACGAGGTCGCCCCGCTGACGTCGGGCCTGGAAATCGAGGTGGACCGGTGAGCGTTACTACCACCACGGACACGGCACGGAAGGCCGAGGCCGAGGCTGCCGACGTTCCGGAGACGACCGAGACGACGTGGCAGACGCTGCGCCGCGGTCTGGCGCTCTCCCCGGAGCTGCGGGTCGGTCTGGCCGGCACGCTCGGCCTGGCCCTGGTCTACATGGTCGGCCGGGCGGCCGTCCCGGTGGCGGTGCAGCAGGGCATCGACAACGGCATCGTCGGCGGCCTGGACCTGGGCGTGGTCTGGACGGTGGTCGCCGCCACCGCCGCGGTGCTGGTGGTGACCACGATCTGCGGCTACCTGATGATGCGCCGGCTCTTCACGGTCAGCGAGACCGCGCTGGCCAACGTGCGGATCCGGGCGTTCCGGCACGTGCACGACCTGTCCATGCTGCACCAGCAGTCGGAGCGGCGCGGTTCGCTGGTCTCCCGGGTGACCAGCGACGTCGACCAGATCACCCAGTTCCTCCAGTGGGGCGGCGTGATCCTGGTGATCAACCTCGGTCAGCTGGCGGTCACCACGCTTGTCATGTTCGCGTACTCCTGGCAGCTGACCCTGGTGGTCTTCGCCGCCTTCCTGCCCGCCGTGTTCGTGATCCGGCGGCTCCAGCGCCGCCTCGCCGGGGCGTACGGGGTGGTCCGGCAGCGTACGGGCACGCTGCTCGGCGCGATCGGGGAGAGCGTGGTCGGCGCCCCGGTGATCCGGGCCTACGGGATCGCCGGCCGGACGGCCCGCCGGCTCGACGAGGCGATCGACGGCCAGCGCCGGGCCCAGCAGCGGGCGATCAGGATCAGCATCATGGGCAGCTCGGTCGGGGAGCTGGCGGCCGGCCTGGCGCTGGCCGGCGTGGTGGTGCTGGGGGTGACCCTCGGAGCCGACCGCACCCTGAGCATCGGCGAGGTGACCGCCTTCCTCTTCCTGGTCACGCTCTTCATCCAGCCGGTGCAGATCGCCACCGAGGTGCTCAACGAGGCGCAGAACGCCATCGCGGGCTGGCGCCGGGTGCTGGACGTGCTGGACGTCGAGCCCGACGTCGCCGACCCGGGCGAGCAGGGCCGCGAGCTGCCGTCCGGCCCGCTGGACATCCGCTTCGCGGGGGTGCGCTTCGCGTACCCGGGGGGTCCGCCCGTGCTGCACGACGTCAGCCTGGAGATCCCGGCGAAGAGCCGGGTGGCGGTGGTGGGCGAGACCGGCAGCGGCAAGACCACCTTCGCCAAGCTGCTCACCCGCCTGATGGACCCGACCGCCGGCCAGGTGCTGCTCTCGGGCGTGCCGCTGGAGCGGGTCCGCTTCGGCTCGCTGCGCTCGCGGGTGGTGATGGTGCCGCAGGACGGCTTCCTCTTCGACGCCACGGTGGCGGAGAATGTCCGCTTCGCCCGCCCGGAGCTGACCGACGCGCAGCTCTCGGCGGCGTTCACCGAACTGGGGCTGGCGGACTGGCTGGACGGGCTCCCGTCGGGCCTGCACACGTCGGTGGGGGAGCGCGGCGAGGCGCTGAGCGTGGGGGAGCGGCAGCTGGTGGCACTGGCCCGCGCGTACGTGGCCGACCCGGACCTGCTGGTGCTGGACGAGGCGACCAGCGCGGTCGACCCGGCCACGGAGGTGCGGCTGCAACGCACCCTGGACGCGGTGACCCGGGGGCGCACCACCCTCGCGATCGCGCACCGGCTCTCCACGGCGCAGGCCGCCGACGAGGTGATCGTGGTGGACAAGGGCCGGATCGTGCAGCGCGGTCCGCACGACGAGCTGGTCCGCGACCCGGAGTCGATCTACGGCCTGCTCTACGCCTCCTGGCTGGAGCAGACCCGCTGAGCCGACCCGCTGAGCCGACTCGGCGCGGGCGTCGGCCCGTGTGGCGCGCGGCCCGGCGGCGTGCCGGGCCGCGCGGTGGTCAGCGGGAGTAGAACTCCACCACCAGCTGCTCGTCGCAGATCACCGGCACCTCGTGCCGGGCGGGCTCGCGTAGCAACGTGGCCCGCAGCTCGGCCAGCTCCACCGACAGGTACGGCTGGCCGGGTCCCTCGGTGGCGTTGGCGCCCGCGGCGGCGAGCTGGAACGGCAGGGTCGTGCGGCTGCGTTCGCGGACGGCCACCACCTGGCCCGGACGCAGCCGGTACGACGGCCGGTCGACCTTGCGCCCGTCGACGGTGAAGTGGCCGTGCGCGACGAGCTGCCGGGCCTGGTAGATGCTGCGGGTCAGGCCGGCCCGGTGCACCACCGCGTCGAGGCGTCGCTCCAGGAGCGCGACCAGGCTCTCGCCGGTCTTGCCCGCGCTCCGGGCGGCCTCGTCGAAGGCGCGCCGTAGCTGGGTCTCGCTGACGTTGTACTGGTGGCGCAGGCGCTGCTTCTCCAGCAGTCGCACCTGGTAGTCCGATGTCTTGCGGCGCTGCCGGCCGTGCACTCCGGGCGGGAAGGGGCGCCGCTCGAAGTACCGCACGCACTTGCGGGTGAGGGGGATGCCGAGGGCGCGGGAGAGGCGGGCCTTGGGCCTGGGTTGGTTCACGCTGGACGTCTCCGATCCGGTGCTCTAGTCTCCGAGTTAGGTAAGGCTAACCTACGAAGGAGTCGTTCATGCGGCCCAGCCCGGCGGAGATCGTCCGCACCCTCGTCGCGGGCCGGCTGCCCGGCATCGCCCACGTCGCGCACCGGCCCGGCCCGCACCAGGTCCGGCACGTGACCGACCCGGACGGCCGGGTGCTGCTGCTCGTGCCGGTCGTCAGCGACCTCGCCGCCGCGCTGCGCCCCGCCGACGGCGACTCCGAGGTCGCGCTGGTGCTGGACGTGCTGGACCTGCCGCCCGCCGCCGGCGCGCCGAGCCTCGGCCGGGCCTGGGTCTCCGGCTGGGCGGCCCGGCTGGACGGCGACGAGGAGCGCCGCGCCGCGCTGGACTTCGCCGCCGTGGAGCCGGCCGGTGACCTGCTCGACGTCGGCACCCGGTTCCGGCTGCACCGCTTCGAGGTGGTCGAGGCCCGCTGGGAACGCGGCGACACCGTCCGCCGCATCGACCCCGAGGCGTACGCCGAGGCGGAGCCCGACCCGCTGCACGCCGTCGAGGCCGAGCTCCTGGCCGACCTCGCCGACCACCACGCCGCCGAGGTGGCCGGGTACCTGCGCCGCCAGCTCGGCCTCGCCGACGGCGGCGGCGACACCGCGCCCCGGGTGGTCCGGATCGACAGGTACGGCCTGCTGGTCGTCCACGGCCGACCCGGCGCCCGCCGGCGCGTCCGGCTGGCGTTCCCACGTCCGCTGGACTGCCAGGCGGAGCTGACCCGGCTCCTGCATCCGCTGGTCTGCCGGCACGCCCCGTCCCGGCACGCCGACCACGCCTGACCGGGTGCCGCCGCCCGGGCCGTCCGGTCAGCCGGCGAAGACCTCGGCGAGGTCGCCCGTCAGGTAGCGCTGCACGGTGGGGCCGACCGCCGCGACGAGGGTCTCCGGGGCGGCCGAGGCGACCGGTTCCAGCCGGACCACGTGCCGCATCATGGCCAGCCCGATCAGCTGGCTGGCCACCAGCGAGCCGCGCAGCGGCAGCTCGGCGGGGTCGACGTCGAGCTGGTCGACGATCCTGCGCAGCACCTGGGTGACCAGGAACTCCCGCAGCAGCCGGGCGGTCCACTCGTTGCTCACCGCCGAGCGCAGCAGGGCCACGCCGGCGGTGCCGGCCGGGGAGTCCCAGACGCCGAGGAAGGCGCGCACCAGCCGCTCCCCGAGACCCGCGCGGTCGCCCGCGAGCACCCTCGGCAGCAGCTCGGCCGGGTCGACCGGCGCGTGCATCGCGGCCAGGAAGAGCCGGTCCTTGCTGCCGAAGTAGTGGTGCACCAGCGCCGGGTCCACCTGCGCGGCGGCGGCGACGGCCCGGATCGAGGCCCCGTCGAAGCCCCGCTCGGCGAAGGCGGCGCGGGCCGCGTCGAGGATGGCCTGCCGGGTGTCCGGGTTGCCGGGTCGTCGTCCGGTCCGCCGCGCCATCGTCGCCCTTCGCTCCACAGTCGTCCCGCCGCCGGCCGCGTCGCGCCCCGCCGGTCGGGGCGGCGGCTCAGCCGCTGCGCCGCCGGAGGGTGGCTGCGGCGAGCACCAGCGCCAGCGCCGCCGCGCCGGCGACCACCGCCACGTCCCGCCACATCGTGCCGGTCGGCTCCGCGTGGGCGCCGACCTCCTGGAGCGCCTCGACGGCGTACGACAGGGGCAGCACGTCGCTGACCGCCTGCAACCAGCCCGCCATCTCGCCCCGGGGCACGAAGAGCCCGCAGAGCAGCAGCTGGGGCACGACCACGACCGGCATGAACTGTACGGCCTGGAACTCGGTGCGGGCGAAGGCGCTGCAGAACAGCCCGAGCGCGACGGCGAGCACGGCGTTCAGCGCGGCGACCAGCACCACCAGCCCGCTGTGCCCGGCGGTGTCCAGCCCGAAGACGCCGTACGCGACCACGGACGCGACGACCGCCTGGACCACCGCGGCCAGGCCGAACGCGATGCCGTAGCCGAAGAGCAGGTCGAGCTTGCCCAGCGGCGTGGTGAGCAGCCGCTCCAGCGTGCCCGTGGTGCGCTCGCGCAGCATCGCGATGCTGGTCACCAGAAACATGATCACGAAGGGGAAGAAGCCGAGCATCACCAGGGCGACCCGGTCGAAGGTCGACGGCTGCCCCGGCGGGGCGGGCTGGTCGACGTACATGGCGTGGACCAGGGCGAGCAGCACCGACGGGACCACCAGCAGCAGCGCCACGGTGCGCCGGTCGTGCCGCAGTTGGCGCAGGATGCGGCCGGTGGTGGCGGCCAGGATCCGGGGGTTCACGACTCCTCCCGTCCGGCGGCGCCCGCCCTGATCAACCGCAGGAACGCCTCGTCCAGGTCGTCGGTGCCGGCGGCGGCGCGGACCGCGTCGGGGGTGTCGTCGGCGATCAGCCGCCCCTCGCGGATCAGCAGCAGCCGGTCGCAGCGGGCCGCCTCGTCCATGACGTGGCTGGAGACCAGCAGGGTGGTGCCGGCGGCGGCCATGGCGTGGAACCGGGCCCACAGGTCGGCCCGCAGCACCGGGTCCTGTCCGACGGTCGGTTCGTCGAGGACGAGCAGTTCGGGCTCCCCGACCAGGGCGCAGGCCAGCGACGCCCGGCTGCGCTGCCCGCCGGAGAGGGTGCCGACCAGTTGGCCGGCGGCCGACCCGAGCCCGACCTCGGCGACCGCCCGGTCGGCTTCGGCCCGTCCCCGGCCGTGCAGGGCGGCGAAGTAGCGCGCGTTCTCGCGCACCGTCAGGTCGGCGTAGACGCTGGGCGCCTGGGTGAGGTAGCCGACACGGCGGCGCAGCTCCGGCGACCCGGCGGGGCGCCCCAGCACGGTCACCGAGCCGGCGCCGAGCACCTGCACGCCGACCACCGCCCGCAGCAGCGTGGTCTTGCCGCTGCCGCTCGGGCCGAGCAGCCCGGTGACCGAACCGCGCGGCACGTCCGCGCTGATGCCGTGCAGCACCCGCCGCCCGCCCCGCTCGACGACCAGGCCGCGTACGGCGATCGCCTCGTCCACCGGCGCCTCCCGGGGAAACTCATCATCCGTTGAACTCGACGCTAACGGAGGCCCCCGCCGGGTCGCAACGATCGACCCGCGCGGGACCCCGGTGCGGCGGGGAAATGGGTCGGGCATTAGCCTTCGGACCCGGACAGCGGGTCCGCCAACGGGCATCAGGCGCGGCATCGGGCATTGCGCCCTGATCGGACGTACGGCACGATGGCGCCGTGGGTCACGCTGCGTCACCGGACGAGAGGTTCCTCGGCGAATGGGCGGCCCGGTTGCGGGCCGGAGCCGAGCAGCCCGTGGTGGGCATCATGCTGCGCGGCAGCCACGCCCGGCGGGCCGCCACCGCGCACAGCGACGTCGACGTCGACGTGTTGCTCGACGGCGCCCCGTACGCCGCCCGCCGGGCGTTCCTGGCCGAGCACGGTGGCCGGCTGACCCACGTATCGGTGGCCGCCCGCGACGTGAACTCCTGGCTGACCCGCCTCGGCGAGCCCGCCGACTGGGCGTTCGGGCTGCCGGTGACGGCGCCGGCCCGGCTGCTCTGGGCGGACCCGCACTGGCGGCCCCGGATCGACCTGCCGGTGCTCTGCCATCCCGCCGGCGAGCCGCAGCTGGAGGAGCTGATCGCGACGCTCGGTAAGGTGGCCGGCGCGCGGGACGCCGACGACCACCTCGGCGTCCGGCTGGCCGCCGCCGATCTGGCCCGGCTCTGCCCGTCCGTGCTGCGGCTGGCCAACCCCACGGTCCGGGTGACGTCCCGGCGGGCGGCCTTCTCCGCCGCCCTGGACCTGCCGGTGGCGCCCCCGCACTACCGGGAGGACCTGCTGCTCTGCCTCGGCCTGCGGCCCGGCTCCGTCGGCCAGCTCTGCGCCGCCGCGGCCCGCCTCGTCACCGGGGTCCTGCCGCTGGTCCGCCCGTACGCCGCCGAGGTCGCGCGGGCCGCCGGCGCGGACCTGGCCGACGCCCTGACCGACGGCCGGCTGGACCGCTACGTCGACCAGCTCACCCGGCCCGCCCACCGGCCGCCGCGGCCCCGGCGGGAGCCGTCACCCGTGCCCGCCCCGCGTGCGGGACAATGGGTCACTGTGCCCGTACCTGACGCGCCCGTGACCGGCGCCCACCCCAGTCCGCAGGAGCCCGCGGCCGACGGCGCGGTCCGTCCGTCCCGGCTCGACCCGGCCATCGCCGCCCGGCTGCGCCGCACCCCCGACGGCCTGGTGGCCGCCGTGGTCCGCCAGCACGACTCGGGTGAGGTGCTGATGGTCGCCTGGATGGACGACGAGGCGCTGCACCGCACCCTGACCACCGGCCGGGCCACCTACTGGTCGCGCAGCCGCCGGGAGTACTGGGTCAAGGGCGCCACCTCCGGGCACCACCAGTACGTCCGCGCGGTGTCCCTGGACTGCGACGGCGACGCGCTGCTGGTCGACGTCGACCAGGTCGGCGCGGCCTGCCACACGGGGCACCGCACCTGCTTCTTCACCGAGCTGCCGGTCGGCGGGGACGGGGCGGGTGCCCGGTGAGCGCGCAACGCGTCACGCCCGGCGGCTCCCGCACCGACGGCGCGGTCAGCCCCGACCCGGCCACCTTCGCCGAGCTGGCGGCCCGCTGGCGGGTCGTGCCGGTCACCCGCCGGCTGCTCGCCGACGCGGAGACCCCCGTCGGCGTCTACCGCAAGCTCGCCGGCGGCCCGGGGACCTTCCTGCTGGAGTCGGCCGAGCAGGGCGTCGGCTCGGCCGGCCTGGCCTGGTCGCGCTACTCGTTCATCGGCGTACGCAGCAGCGCCACGCTGACCGAGCGGGACGGTGCCGCGGTGTGGACGGGCCACCCACCGGCCGGCCTGCCCACCACCGGTGACCCGGTCCGGGTGCTGCGCGAGACCGTCGAGGCGCTCGCCGGCCCGGCGTTCGACGCGGCCAGCGGCATGCCCCCGCTGACCGGCGGCATGGTCGGCTATCTCGGCTACGAGCTGATCCGGCGCTTCGAGCGGCTGCCCGAGCTGACCGAGGACGACCTGGGCGTGCCCGAGCTGGGCATGATGCTCGCCACCGACCTGGTGGTCCTCGACCACTACGACGGCTCGGCGATCCTCGTCGCCAACGCGATCCTGCCGCCGCTGGCCGAGCCGGACCGGGACGCCCAGGTCACGGCGGCCTACCACCACGCGGTCGGACGGCTCGACGCGATGACCACCGCGCTGTCCCGGCCGATCCCGCCGATGGTCTCGACCGTCGGGCGGCCCCCGGCGGGCGAGGTGCGCAGCCGTACGCCCGAGGGCGGCTACCCGAAGGCCGTCGAGGCGGCCAAGGAGGCGATCCGGGCCGGCGAGTGCTTCCAGATCGTGCTGGCCCAGCGGTTCGAGCGGGACACGCACGCCGACCCGCTGGACGTCTACCGCGTGCTGCGCACGACGAACCCGAGCCCGTATATGTACCTGCTGCGCTTCGACGGCTTCGACATCGTCGGGTCCTCGCCGGAGGCGCACCTGAAGGTGACAAGCGACGCGGAGGGGCGGCAGCGGGCGCTGCTGCACCCGATCGCCGGCACCCGGCCGCGCGGCGGCACCCCCGAGGCCGACGCCCGCCTCGCCGCGGAGCTGCTCGCCGACCCGAAGGAGCGCGCCGAGCACGTGATGCTTGTCGACCTGGGCCGCAACGACCTGGGCCGGGTCTGCCGACCGGGCACCGTCGAGGTGCCGGAGTTCGCCACCATCGAGCGCTACAGCCACGTCATGCACATCGTCTCGACAGTGGTCGGCACGCTGCGTGAGGACCGTACGGCCTTCGACGCGCTGGCCGCGACCTTCCCCGCCGGCACCCTCTCCGGGGCGCCCAAGGTGCGGGCCATGGAGATCATCGAGGAGCTGGAACCGGTCCGGCGCGGCATCTACGGCGGCACCGTGGGCTACTTCGGCTTCGGCGGCGACCTGGACATGGCGATCGCGATCCGCACCGCGCTGATGCGCGACGGCAGGGCGTACGTGCAGGCCGGGGCGGGGGTGGTGGCCGACTCCGACCCGACCGCCGAGGACCAGGAGACCCGGAACAAGGCCGCCGCCGTGCTCGCCGCCATCGCCGCCGCCGAGACCCTCCGGCCCGCCCGATGACGGCCGCCGAGCCGCGCGGGCGGGAGCCGGGGACGACTCCGGCCGCCGACGCCGGGGGCGCGCCGCCCGGCACGTACCGGCGCGAGCTGACGTACGCCGTGCTGCTCTGCGTGGCCGGCGCGGGCCTGGCGCTGTGGGCGTCGACCCGCACCTGGGCGGTCGAGTTGACCGCCCGGCCCACCCCGCTGCCGCCGGTACGCGACGCCCGCACGGGCGCCGGCCTGCTGCCCTGGCTGCCGGCACTGGCCCTGGTCGGGCTGGCCGGCGGCGGGGCCGTGCTCGCCACCCGGGGACGGGCGCGGCGGCTGCTGGGTGGGCTGCTGTGCGTGCTCGGCGCGGCCGTGGCGGCCGGCGGCGGTTACGGCCTGGTCGCGGCGTTCGACGGCGAGGTCGCCCGGCAGTGGCCGGCGCTCTGCCTGCTCGGCGGGGTGCTCGCCACGGCGGGCGGGCTGCTGACGGCGCTGCGGGGGCGGCGCTGGCCGGCGATGGGCGCCCGCTACGAGCGGCGGCCTGCGGGCGACGCCGCGCCGGCCGCCCGGGGCGAGGGCGACCGGGTCACCGGCCGGCACACCACCGAGGCGTGGGACGCGCTGGACCGGGGCGAGGACCCGACGGTCAGCTGACCGGCTGGCGCTCGCGGGCGGCGGCCCGGGCCGCCGCCAGCTCCGCCACCAGGCGGTCCAGCTCGGCCCGCTGCTCGGCCCGGGCCCGGTCGGCGCAGACCGCCTCCCAGGCGTTGCCCCGCGCGGTCCGCATGCGGGCCTCGCCCACCACGGCGCGCTCGAGGGTGTGGACCACGCCGACGGCGAGCGATGCGACCGTGCGCGAGACGGTCGTCAGTCCGATGGGCTGGTGCGGCTCGACAGTGCTCATGATCACCCCGCGAGGATCGTTGGTGACGGTGGGGCAGGCGCGTCATCGAGTCTGCCCGAGGACGATGCTGGCTGGTTCACGTTTCGCCGTGGTGACCGACACGTCAACACTGCTCGCAGGGCCGCCACCAGGCAAAGGGCCGTTCGACCTTGAGGTAGGTCACACCATCGACCGGCGTCCGCGGCGGGCGCCGGACCGGGCGGCCGGCCGCGCCCTCAGATAGGATCACGTCGATGACCCGGGGGCGGAGGCGGGAATGGTCGGGTGTCGTTCGTCGTGGGGTGCGGTCGCCCTGCGTGACATCCCGTTCACCGGAGGTCGGCCATTATGCCCCAGCCCATCTCGTGAGGCACGCCATACCCCCGGCGGCCGTCGCCAGGTGGCGCCCCCTAGCATCGGCCCATGACACCCGGAGAGGGGAGTCCGTTGGTGACTGCTGAGCATGCGCACGCGGAGGGGGACGACGCCGGTACGGCAGCGTCCGTAGGCGTGCTCGACGAGATCCTGGCCGGCGTGCGTGAGGACGTCGCCCGGCGCCAGGAGCAGGTTCCGCTGGAGCGGATCCGCGAACTGGCCGCCGCCGCGCCGCCGCCGCTGGACGCGTACGCGGCCCTGCGCAAGCCGGGCGTCGCGGTGATCGCCGAGGTGAAGCGCTCGTCGCCGTCCAAGGGGCGGCTGGCCGAGATCGCCGACCCGGCCGACCTGGCCGGCGACTACGCCGCCGGCGGGGCACGGGCGATCAGCGTGCTGACCGAGGGCCGCTGGTTCGGTGGCTCGCTCGACGACCTGGCCGCCGTCCGCGCCGCCGTCCGCATCCCGGTGCTGCGCAAGGACTTCGTCGTCTCCAGCTACCAGGTGCACGAGGCCCGCGCGCACGGTGCCGACCTGGTGCTGCTGATCGTCGCCGCGCTGGAGCAGAACGCCCTCGTCGGCCTGCTGGAGCGGATCGAGTCGCTGGGCATGACCGCGCTGGTCGAGGTCCACGACGAGGAGGAGGCCGACCGCGCCCTGGAGGCCGGTGCCCAGGTCATCGGGGTCAACGCCCGCAACCTGCGTACCCTGGAGGTCGACCGCTCGGTGTTCGAGCGGATCGCGCCCGGCCTGCCCAGCAGCGTCGTCAAGATCGCGGAGTCGGGGGTGCGCGGCCCGCACGACCTCATCCGGTACGCCTCGGCGGGCGCCGACGCGGTCCTGGTCGGCGAGGGCCTGGTCACCCAGAAGAGCCCCCGCGAGGCGGTGGCCGAGCTGGTCAACGCCGGCAACCACCCGGCCACGCCCCGCCCGGTGCGCTGACCCCGCGCCGGTCCGTCAGCACCGAGAGGACGATCGATCCCGTGAGCGAGCGGAGCGAGCGAATCTTCAGGCTCAGCGCGAAGGTGCCTCATGGCGGCACGGAGCGAAGCGGAGTGCCGGCATGAGTGCCGACGTGACGGCCGCCGCGGCCGGTCCGCTGCCCGACCCCGCCGGTCACTTCGGCCGGTTCGGCGGCCGATTCGTGCCGGAGGCGCTGGTCGCGGCACTCGACGAGCTGGACGCGGCGCACCGCGCCGCGATGGCCGACGAGTCGTTCCGGGCCGAGTTCGGCGCCCTGCTGCGCGACTACGCCGGCACCCCCTCGCTGCTCTACGCGGCGGAGCGGTTCTCCGCCAAGCTGGGCGCGCGGGTGCTGCTCAAGCGGGAGGACCTCAACCACACGGGGGCGCACAAGGTGCGCAACGTGCTCGGCCAGGCCCTGCTGACCAGGCGGATGGGCAAGCGCCGGGTGATCGCGGAGACCGGCGCCGGCCAGCACGGCGTCGCCACCGCCACCGCCGCCGCCCTGTTCGACCTCGACTGCGTGGTCTACATGGGGCAGGTCGACACCGAGCGGCAGGCGCTCAACGTGGCCCGGATGCGGATGCTCGGCGCCACCGTCGTCCCCGTCACCAACGGCTCGCGCACCCTCAAGGACGCGATGAACGAGGCGATGCGCGACTGGGTCGCCAACGTCGACGACACCCACTACCTGATCGGCACCGCCGCCGGGCCGCACCCCTTCCCGGCGATGGTCCGCGACTTCGTCCGGGGCATCGGCGACGAGGCGCGCCAGCAGTGCCTCGACCTCACCGGCGCGCTGCCGGACGCCGTCACCGCCTGCGTCGGCGGCGGCTCCAACGCGTTGGGCATCTTCCACGCCTTCGTCGGCGACCCCGACGTGCGGCTCTACGGCTTCGAGGCCGGCGGCGACGGGGTGGAGACCGGCCGGCACGCGGCCAGCATCACCGGCGGGTCCGCCGGGGTGCTGCACGGCACCCGGACGTACGTGCTCCAGGACGCCGACGGGCAGACGTGCGAGTCGCACTCGATCTCCGCCGGGCTGGACTACCCGGGCGTCGGGCCGGAGCACGCCTGGCTGCACGACAGCGGCCGGGCGACGTACCTGCCGGTCACCGACGAGGAGGCGATGGCCGCGTTCGAGCTGCTCTGCCGCACGGAGGGCATCATCCCGGCGATCGAGAGCGCGCACGCGCTCGCCGGCACCCTCAAGATCGCGCCGAAGCTCACCGCCGAGCTGGGCCGGGAGCCGACGATCGTGGTCAACCTCTCCGGGCGGGGCGACAAGGACGTGCATACCGCCGGCGACTACTTCGGCATCCTCGACAAGGAGCAGTGAGAACGTGAGCCGGATCGGGGTGGCCTTCGACAAGGCCCGCGCCGACGGGCGGGCCGTACTGGTCGGCTGCATGCCGGCCGGCTTCCCGACCGTCGAGGGCAGCATCGCCGCGATGACCGCGATGGTCGAGGCCGGCGTCGACGTCATCGAGGTGGAGATCCCGTACTCGGATCCGGTGATGGACGGCCCGGTGATCCAGAAGGCCAGCGACATCGCCCTCGCCGGCGGCGTACGCACCCGCGACACGCTGCGCGTCATCGAGGCCGTCGCGGCCACCGGGGCGCCCGTGGTCACCATGACCTACTGGAACCCGGTCGAGCGCTACGGCGTCGACGCCTTCGCCCGGGACCTCGCCTCGGCCGGGGGCACCGGGCTGGTCACCCCGGACCTGATCCCGGAGGAGGCCGGCGAGTGGCTCGCCGCCTCGGACGCGTACGGGCTGGACCGCACCTTCCTGGTCTCGCCGTCCTCGACCGACGCGCGGCTGGCGATGACCGTCGAGCACTGCCGGGGCTTCGTCTACGCCACCGCGATCATGGGTGTCACCGGCGCCCGGGCGAAGACCTCCGACGCGGCCCCGATCCTGGTCTCCCGCACGCGGGAGGTCACCGACCTGCCGGTCGGCGTCGGGCTGGGCGTCGGCACGGGCGCGCAGGCCGGCACGGTCGCCGGGTACGCCGACGGCGTCATCGTCGGCAGCGCGCTGATCCGCTGCCTGCTCGACGCGCCCGACGAGGCGTCCGGGCTGGCCGCCCTTCGCGCGCTGAGCGCGGAACTCGCCGAGGGCGTCCGCAACCCCACCCGCTGACTCCGACCGTCCCCTGCCGCCCTCCCGCCCGCTCGCCCTGGGGTCAGTCGTGCGCCGCCCGACCTCCTGTCCCGCCCCGGTCAGTGGTGCGTGCCCGGCCTTCCGGCCCGCCCCGGTCAGTGGTGCGGTGCCCGGTCGGCCGGCGGGGTGCTCCGCTGCCCCGGTGCATGGCCCGCGGTCGACGCCGGGACGCCCGGGGCGGCGTCCCGCAGCACGCCGGAGCGGCCCGCCAAGGCGTCGGTGAGCGCCGCCCGGGTGGTCGGGGTGAGCGCCTCGGGCAGCGCCGACGGGTGGTGCCAGGACGGCCGGCAGCCGCCCACCGGGTCGCCGGCCGGCCCCGATCCCCGCGTACGCGCCCGGAAGACGTGCACCAGGACGTCGGGCAGCGGCCCGGCGCGTCCGGCCGCCGGGGCCGGACCGGCGAGCGCCGCCCCGTGCCGCCCGGCGAGGTGGTAGAGGCCGACCAGGTCGACGACCTCGACCTCCCACCCGGTCTCGGCCCGGATGTCGCGCGTGACCGCGTGCACGGGGCTCTCGGCCGGGCGCAGCCGCCCACCGGGCAGCCCGTGGCGCTCGCCCCGGCCCTGCCGGCACAGCAGCACCCGGCCGGCGTCGTCGGTGACGACCGCGGCGACCGCCCAGGTGAGCGCGCTCATGGACAAAGAGCCTACGGCGGCGCAAACCAGAAGTCACCGGGACCGGCGGACGGTGGACCGGGGTGCCACCGGAGGGGGCCACGGCGGTAGCGTGTGCACCCGTGACTCTCGCCTCGCTGACTCCCCAGGCGGCCCTGCCCAGCCCCAGCACCGCCGTCTGGCAGCTCGGACCGGTGCCGATCCGGGCGTACGCGCTGTGCATCATCGTCGGCATCGTGGTGGCCTGCTGGGTCACCGAGCGGCGGCTGCGCCAGCGCGGCGTCGCCCCCGGTGCGGTCCTCGACATCGCCGTCTGGGCGGTGCCGGCCGGCATCGTCGGCGCCCGCATCTACCACGTGATCACCTCTCCGGAGAAGTACTTCGGCACCGGTGGCGAGCCGATGAAGGCGTTCGCGATCTGGGAGGGCGGTCTCGGCATCTGGGGCGCGGTGGCCGGCGGGGCCGTCGGCGCGTGGTTCGCGGCCCGGCAGCTCGGCATCCCGTTCGGGGTGGTCGCCGACGCGCTGGCCCCCGGCCTGCCGCTGGCCCAGGCGATCGGCCGGCTCGGCAACTGGTTCAACAACGAGCTCTACGGCGGCCGGACCACCCTGCCGTGGGGTCTGGAGATCCACCGGATGGACCCGGACAACCCGGGCCACGCGCTGCGCGACGACGCCGGCAAGCCGATCCTCGAACCGGGCCTCTACCACCCGACGTTCGCCTACGAGCTGCTGTGGAACGTCGGCGTGGCCGCGCTCGTCCTCGTCGTCGACCGCAAGCTGCGCCTCGGCCGGGGACGGGCGTTCGCGCTCTACGTCATGGGCTACACGGCCGGGCGGTTCTGGATCGAGCTGATGCGCACCGACGAGGCGAACACCATCCTCGGCGTACGCCTGAACGTCTGGACCGCCGGCCTGGTCTTCCTCGGCGCCCTCGCCTACTTCGTGCGGGTGCGCGGCCCCCGGGAGTACGTCATTCCCGTCGGCGCCGCCGCGACCGCGGAGCCGGCCGTCGGCTCCGACGTCTCGCAGGTCGACCTGTCCGCGCGGGAGGCCGGCGCGGAGGCGGCCGCCCCGGAGGGCTACCGGGTGGTGAGCGAGGAGCAGTACCGGCACTGGCAGGAGACCGGCGAGACGCCGGCCGAGCCGGACGCCGAGGCCCCGTCCGACGGGCCGTCGAGCGCGCCGGCCGGTGCGGCGGACACCGACGACGACCTGCCCGCCAAGTCGACCGCCGCCGGGGACGACGGCGCGCCCGCCGGGGAGACCCCGCAGGACCGGGCCGGGGCCACGGGCGCCCGGCCCGCCGAGCGCGACAGCTGAGGAGGAGCACCCGATGCGTAGCGCGGTCGTGGTCGGCGCCGGGATCGGCGGCCTCGCGGTCGCCGGCGCGCTGGCCCGCTCCGGCTGGCGGGTCACCCTGCTGGAGCGTGCCGACCGCGTCCGCCCCGAGCCGACCGCCGTGGCGCTCTGGCCCAACGGCGTACGCGCGCTGCGCGCCCTGGGCCTCGGCGCCGGCCTGGAGGCGATCGCCACGGGGCTGCCCGACGGCGGGGTGCGCCGCCCGGACGGGCACTGGCTGGTGCAGCCCCGCCCCACGCCGGCCGACCGGATGCCGGTGGTGGTGCACCGGGAGGACCTGCACGACGCGCTCATCGCCGGCCTGGGCGACGAGGTCGAGCTGCGCACCGGGGTGACCGTGCGGACGGTCCGCGCCGTCTCCGGGGAGCGCCCCTCGGTCGGCGACGGCCGGCACACCATCGAGGCCGACCTGGTCGTCGCCGCCGACGGCACGGACAGCGCGCTGCGCCGGCAACTCGCCCCCGAGTCCGGCGTGGTCAGCTCCGGCTGCGCCGCCTGGCGGGCGGTGATCCCCTGGTACCGGGCCCCGAAGCTGCCCGCCGACCGGCCCGTCGGCGGCGAGGTGCTCGGTGCCGGCTACCGCTTCGTGTCGGCCTCGCTCGGCGAGCGCGGCTCCTCCGGCGGCTCCAGCCGGGGCGGCATCTACTGGGTCGCCACCGCCGTCGGCGCACCCCGCCCGGAGCCGCCGGAGACCCAGCTCGCCCTGCTCCGCCGCTGGTACGCGGGCTGGCCCGCGCCGATCGCCGACCTGCTCGACGCCACCGACCCGGCGGACCTGGTGCAGCAGGAGATCCGGGAGCTGCGGCCGCTGCCGAGGTCGTACGGCTTCCCGACCGGCCCGGGCGGGGTGGTGCTGCTCGGCGACGCCGCCCACGCCATGCCGCCGCACCTCGGCCAGGGCGCCTGCCTTGCCTTCGAGGACGCCGCCACCCTCGCCTCGCTGCTGCGCGAGTCCCGCCTGCCCGACGCGGTGGTCGCGTACGACCGGGTGCGCCGGCCCCGGGCGGCGACGGTGGTCCGGCAGACCCGCCGGATGTCGGCGGTGCTGAAGGCCCGGGGCCCGCTGGCGCTGCGCGCCCGCGACGTGGCCCTGGGCGCCCTGAGCCCCCGCCTCCTCTCCACGGCGGCCACCACGGCCGCCCAGTGGCGCCCCCCGACCTGACCCGTCGGGCCGATGTGCCGCCCCGAGCGCTCGGTCAGGGGGTGACTGGGGCGGGTTCGGCGATGCAGGCGGTGCCGATGCGGCGGAAGCCGACGCGCAGGTAGACCCGGGCGATGTCCTCGCTGCCCGCGGAGAGGAAGACCAGGTCGGTGCCGGCGGCCAGCAGCTCGCGGGCCAGCGTGGCGGTGACCGCCGCGCCCAGGCCACGGCGGCGGGCGGCCGGCAGGGTGGCCACGCCGGCGATCTCGGCGACGTCGCCGACCCGCATCGCGATCCCGCTGGCCAGCGCGCCCTCGGTGGGCGTCTCCGCCAGCACGGACAGGCGCCGGCCGTTCGCGACGCGGGTGCGCTCCTCGTCGAGCGCCGCCTCGTCCAGCTCGGCCATCGCGGCGTCCCGCTGGGCGGGCCCGGCCTCGCCGGGTGCGGTGCCGGCCGCGGAGAACCCGACGGCGGCGACCGCTCCCCGCGCCGCCAGGTCCGCCGCGAAGTCGGGCGCCGCCACGTCGAGCATCCGCAGCGGTACGTCCGTGAGGGTGCCCGGGTCGGGCAGGGCGGCCGGGTCGAGCACCATCAGCGGCGCCTCCAGCACCGCCAGCCCCGCCGAGCGGGCCACGGCCAGCAGGTCGGGGGTGGTCTCGTGCACCCATTCGAGGGCCTCGGGCAGGCCGAGTTCGCGCTGCCGCTCGCGTACGGCCGTGATGTCCGCCAGCGACGGCGCACCGGTGGCGTCGAGTCGGGGCCGGGCGTAGAACGGCCAGCCGGCGCCTTCCCTGACGAACAGTACGAGCGGGCCGTACTCCTCCGTACGCGCCGCGTCCCGGGGCACGGCGTCGTAGAAGCGCTCCAACCGGCCGAACAGGTCCCTGTCAAGAAAATCCACCGCGCGAGACTACACGTCCCAGATTCTGGAAGGTGTGATCAATCTGCACTGGCCTTGCGCGGTGGACCCTAACGTAGACTCAATAGACCCTTGAGGGCCGACGTCGTCCCGATCGAGATCCACCCTGAGCGACGACAGGAGGCCCGGTGGCCTTTCCGTACCCTCACAGCAGCCCGAAGCAGGCCCCGCACCTCGGCCCGGGAGCGCCCGCGGCCGGGCTCTACGACCCCGCGCAGGAGCACGACGCCTGCGGTGTGGCCTTCGTGGCGGACCTGCACGGGCGGCGCTCGCACGCGGTCGTGGTCAACGGCCTCGACGCGCTCTGCCGGCTGGACCACCGGGGAGCCCGAGGCGCGGAACCCAACACCGGCGACGGCGCGGGCATCATGATCCAGATTCCGGACGCGTTCCTGCGCGCGGTGGTGGACTTCGCGCTGCCGCCCGCCGGCGAGTACGCCACCGGCCTGGTCTTCCTTCCCGACGACGACGCCGCCGAGGCCCGCGCGCGCCGCGTGGTGGAGAAGTACGCGCTGGTCGAGGGGGCCGACGTGCTCGGCTGGCGGGACGTGCCGGTCGACCCGGGCGGCCTCGGCGAGACCGCCCTCGCGGCGATGCCCCGGGTGCGGCAGCTCTTCCTCGCCGCGCGCCGGCTCACGGGCTCGGCGGCCGGGCCGGCCGGGTCGCCGCTGGGCGGCGTCGAGCTGGAGCGGGTCGCGTTCTGCGTGCGCAAGCAGGCCGAGCGGGAGAGCGCCGAGCGGGGCGTGCCGGCCTACTTCCCGTCGCTGTCCGGGCGGACCATGGTGTTCAAGGGCATGCTCACCCCCGACCAGCTCCCGGCGTTCTATCCGGAGCTGTCCGACGCGCGGGTGGAGAGCGCGATCGCGCTGGTGCACTCCCGGTTCTCCACCAACACGTTCCCGTCCTGGCCGCTGGCGCACCCGTACCGGCTCATCGCGCACAACGGCGAGATCAACACGATCCGGGGCAACCGCAACTGGATGCAGGCCCGCGAGGCGCTGCTGCGTACCCCGAATTTGCCGGGCAACATCCGCCGGGTCTTCCCGGTCTGCACCCCCGCCGCCTCCGACTCGGCGAACTTCGACGAGGTCCTCGAACTGCTGCACCTGGCCGGACGGAGCCTGCCGCACGCGGTGCTGATGATGATCCCGGAGGCGTGGGAGAACGATCCCGACATGGCCGCCGACAAGCGCGCCTTCTACCGCTTCCACGCGAGCCTGATGGAGCCGTGGGACGGGCCGGCCTCGGTCGCCTTCACCGACGGCGAGGTCGTCGGCGCCGTGCTGGACCGCAACGGGCTGCGCCCGGGGCGCTGGTGGCGTACGGACGACGGGCTCGTGGTGCTCGGCAGCGAGGCGGGCGTGCTCGACCTCGACCCGGCCCGGGTGGTCGCCAAGGGCCGCCTCCAGCCGGGCAAGATGTTCCTGGTCGACACCGTCGCCGGCCGGATCGTGCACGACGAGGAGATCAAGGCGGAGCTGGCGGCCGAGCAGCCGTACGCCGACTGGCTGCACGCCGGCCTGATCGAGCTGACCGACCTGCCCCCGCGCCGGCACACCGTCTACACCCACGACTCCGTACGCCGCCGCCAGCAGACCTTCGGCTACACCGAGGAGGAGCTGAAGATCCTGCTCGCGCCGATGGCGCGCACGGGCGCCGAGCCGCTCGGCTCGATGGGCACCGACACCCCGATCGCCCCGCTCTCCACCCGGCCGCGGCTGCTCTACGACTACTTCCACCAGCTCTTCGCGCAGGTCACCAACCCGCCGCTGGACGCCATCCGCGAGGAGCTGGTGACCAGCCTGGCGTCCACCATCGGGCCGGAGGGCAACCTGCTCGACCCGGGCCCGGCGAGCTGCCGGCAGATCGTGCTGCCCTACCCGGTGATCGACAACGACGAGCTGGCGAAGATCCTCTCCATCGACGAGGACGGCGACCTGCCCGGCTTCAAGGCGGTCCGGGTCTCCGGGCTCTACCGGGTCCGGGAGGGCGGCGCCGGGATCAAGGCCCGGCTGACGGAGATCTGCCGGCACGTCTCCGAGGCCATCGAGGACGGCGTACGCATCCTGGTGCTGTCGGACCGGGACTCCAACGCCGACCTCGCCCCCATCCCGTCGCTGCTGCTCACCGCCGCCGTGCACCAGCACCTCGTGCGCGAGCAGACCCGCACCCAGGTGGCGTTGATCGTCGAGTCCGGCGACTGCCGCGAGGTGCACCACGCGGCGGTGCTGATCGGCTACGGCGCGGCGGCGGTGAACCCGTACCTGGCGTTCGAGTCGGTGGAGGACATGATCTCCACCGGGGCGCTGGTCGGCACCGAACCGGCCAAGGCCGTGCGCAACTACGTCAAGGGCCTCGGCAAGGGCGTCCTGAAGATCATGTCCAAGATGGGCATCTCGACGGTGTCGTCGTACTGCGGGGCGCAGGTCTTCGAGGCCGTCGGGCTGGACGCCAAGCTGGTCCAGCGCTACTTCCGGGGCACCCCGAGCAAGATCGGCGGGATCGGGCTGGACGGCATCCACGCCGAGGTCGCCGCCCGGCACGCCGTGGCCTGGCCGGCGCCGGGCGCCGTGGCGTCCGACCGGCTGGAGGTCGGCGGCGAGTACCAGTGGCGCCGCGAGGGCGAGCTGCACCTGTTCAACCCGGAGACGGTCTTCCTGCTCCAGCACGCCACCCGCAGCCGCCAGTACGACGTCTTCCGCCAGTACACGGCCAAGGTCGACGAGCTGGCCGCGGCGGCCGGCTCGCTGCGCGGGCTGTTCACCCTGCGTACGGGCGTGCGGCCCCCGGTGCCGCTCGACGAGGTCGAACCGGCCACCGAGATCGTCAAGCGGTTCGCCACCGGCGCCATGTCGTACGGCTCGATCTCGGCGGAGGCGCACGAGACCCTCGCCATCGCGATGAACCGCCTCGGCGGCAAGTCCAACACCGGCGAGGGCGGCGAGGACGTCGAGCGGCTGCACGACCCGGCCCGCCGCTCCGCCGTGAAGCAGATCGCCAGCGGCCGGTTCGGGGTGACAAGCGAATACCTGGTCAACGCCGACGACCTCCAGATCAAGATGGCGCAGGGCGCCAAGCCGGGCGAGGGCGGGCAGCTGCCCGGCAACAAGGTCTGGCCGTGGATCGCCCGCACCCGGCACGCCACCCCGGGCGTCGGCCTGATCTCCCCGCCGCCGCACCACGACATCTACTCCATCGAGGACCTCGCGCAGCTCGTCCACGACCTGAAGTGCGTCAACCCGTCCGCCCGGGTGCACGTCAAGCTCGTCAGCGAGGTCGGCGTCGGCACCGTCGCGGCGGGCGTGGCGAAGCTCAAGGCCGACGTCATCCTGATCTCCGGCCACGACGGCGGCACCGGCGCGTCCCCGCTGAACTCGCTCAAGCACGCCGGCACCCCGTGGGAGCTGGGGCTGGCCGAGGCGCAGCAGACGCTGCTGCTCAACAAGCTGCGCGACCGGGTCACCGTGCAGGTCGACGGGCAGCTCAAGACCGGCCGCGACGTGCTGGTCGCGGCGCTGCTCGGCGCCGAGGAGTTCGGCTTCGCCACCGCGCCGCTGATCGTCGAGGGCTGCGTGATGATGCGCGTCTGCCACCTCGACACCTGCCCGGTCGGCATCGCCACCCAGAACCCGGTGCTGCGGGAACGCTTCACCGGCCGGCCGGAGTTCGTGGAGAACTTCTTCCTCTTCCTCGCCGAGGAGGTCCGCGGCTACCTGGCCGAGCTGGGCCTGCGGTCGATCGAGGAGGCCATCGGCCAGGCCGAGCTGCTCGACGTCGCCCCGGCGATCGCCCACTGGAAGGCCGGCGGGCTGGACCTGACCCCCGTGCTGCACCTGCCGGAGCTGCCGGCCGGGGCCGCCCGCCGGGGCGTACGGGCCCAGGACCACGGGCTGGAGCTGGCGCTGGACAACGAGCTGATCGCCCTGGCCGGGCCGGCGCTGGCCGACCGTACGCCGGTGCGGGTGGAGGTGGCGGTGCGCAACGAGCACCGCAGCGTCGGCGCGATGCTCGGCGGCGAGGTGACCCGCCGCTTCGGCGGGGCCGGCCTGCCCGCCGACACGATCGAGTTCACGCTGCGCGGCACCGCCGGCCAGTCGTTCGGCGCGTTCCTGCCGGGCGGGGTCACCCTCCGGCTGCACGGCGACGCCAACGACTACGTGGGCAAGGGCCTCTCCGGCGGCCGGCTCGTCGTGCGGCCGGACGCCGCCGCCCCCTTCCTCGACGGCGAGGCCGAGCCGGGGCAGCGGGCCGAGGACCAGACCATCGCCGGGAACACCATCCTCTACGGGGCCACCGCGGGCGAGCTGTTCCTGCGCGGCCGGGTGGGGGAGCGGTTCGCCGTACGCAACTCCGGTGCGGTGGCCGTCGTCGAGGGCGTCGGTGACCACGGCTGCGAGTACATGACCGGCGGGACCGTGGTGGTGCTGGGCCCGACCGGCCGCAACTTCGCCGCCGGCATGTCCGGCGGCATGGCCTTCGTGCACCGGCTGGACCGCCGCCGGGTCAACGCGGAGCTGGTCGACCTGGCACCGCTGTCCGGGGAGGAGCAGGCGGTGCTGCACGAGCTGGTGCAGCGGCACTTCGCCGAGACCGACTCGGCGGTCGCCGAGGGGCTGCTCAAGCGCTGGCCGGAAGCGGTGGCGGAGTTCACCGCCGTGGTGCCCCGGGACTACCGCCGGGTGCTGGAGATCATGCGGGCCGCCGAAGCCGCCGGCCGCGACGTCGACGACGCGGTGATGAGCGCACTCGCGGTGAACGCCGCCCCAGCTGCGCAGTCGGCGCCCTCCGCTTCGTCTGTTCCGACCCTGCCCGCCCCGCGGGTGACGGTCCAGGAGGTGGCTCGTGCCTGACCCGAACGGTTTCCTGCGCTACGACCGGCGGCTGCCCGCGCGCCGCCCGGTGCCGGTGCGGATCAGCGACTGGCGCGAGGTGTACCCGCCGGCAGGCGAGGAGCTCATCCGCGAGCAGGCCACCCGCTGCATGGACTGCGGCATCCCGTTCTGCCACGACGGCTGCCCGCTGGGCAACCGCATCCCGGACTGGAACGACCTGGTCCGCACCGGCGCCTGGGACGCCGCTGTCGAGTCGCTGCACGCCACCAACAACTTCCCGGAGTTCACCGGCCGGCTCTGCCCGGCGCCCTGCGAGGCGGCCTGCGTGCTCGGCATCGGCGGCGGGCAGCCGGTCACCATCAAGCAGGTCGAGGTGGAGATCGCCGACGCGGCCGTCGCCCGGGGCGGCCTGCTGCCGCGCCCGGCACCGGCGCCGACCGGACGCTCGGTCGCCGTGGTCGGCTCCGGGCCCGCCGGCCTCGCCGCCGCGCAGCAGCTCGCCCGCGCCGGTCACGCCGTCACGGTGTACGAGCGCGACGACGCGATCGGCGGCCTGCTGCGGTACGGCATCCCCGACTTCAAGCTGGAGAAGGTCCACATCGACCGGCGCCTGGCCCAGCTCACCGCCGAGGGGGTGCGCTTCCGCACCGGGGTGAACGTCGGCGTCGACGTCACCGCCGAGCAGTTGCGCGCCGAGCACGACGCGGTGCTGCTCGCCTGCGGCGCGCTGCGGGGCCGGGACACCCCCGAGACGCCGGGGCGCGGACTGCGCGGCGTACACCAGGCGATGGACCACCTCGTCGCGGCCAACCGGGTGGTCGCCGCGGCGGCGGGCGGCCGGCCCGACACGGCGGTGCTGCCCGACGGCGACCCGATCGACGCGGCCGGCAAGCACATCGTGATCATCGGCGGCGGCGACACGGCGGCGGACTGCCTGGGCGTGGCGCACCGCCAGGGCGCGGCCGGCGTACACCAGTTGGACCTCTACCCGCAGCCGCCGCAGGCGCGCGACGAGGCCCGGGACCCGTGGCCCACGTGGCCGTGGCTGCTGCGCAGCTACCCGGCGCACGAGGAGGGCGGCGAGCGGGTCTTCGCCGTCGCGGTCCAGGAGTTCGTCGACGACGGCACCGGCCAGGTGCGGGCGGTGCGGATCGCCGAGGTGACGGTGGAGAAGCGGGACGGTCGGCGCATCGTCACCCCGGTGCCCGGCTCCGAGCGGGAACTCCCGGCCGACCTGGTGCTGCTGGCGATCGGCTTCGAGGGCACCGAGGAGCAGCCGCTGCTCGACCAGCTCGGGGTCGGCCGCAACGCCCGTGGCGCGATCGACGCCCGGTCCGACTGGCAGACCGGCACCGACGGCGTCTTCGTCGCCGGCGACATGCACCGGGGCGCCTCGCTGATCGTCTGGGCGATCGCCGAGGGCCGGGCCGCGGCCGCCGCCATCCACGCCCACCTGGGCGGGACGGGCACCCTGCCCGCCCCGGTGGACCCGGCCCGCCAACCCCTGGCCGCGCGCTGACCGGCGATCCCGGCCCTGTCTGGGGTGGCCCTGTCTGGGGTGGCCCTGTCCCAGGCGGGCCTGCCCGGACCGGTACCTGACACGTGGCTCGGGTCGACGCGTTCGACCCGAGCCACGTCTGCGCCTGGCGCCCGGCTGGCGTGCGCCATCCCGTTCGGGCGGCGGGCTCCGCCAGCGTCCGGGCCCTGTCGTTCGGAATTCGTCGGCGCTCGGTGCCCTGTCGGTCGTGTCGGCGCTGTCGAGCTGATGTCGTAAACGGATCGCAGGGCCTACCGGTACGTCGTGCGCACTACGGGCGCGGGGATCGGCCGGCGCCCGGGCGGGTGAATCGTCTACGACATCAGCTCGAAAGCGTCGACGGCAGGCTTCCCATCCAGCGCGTGCGAGGTCCGCCTCTGGCGTCTGAACGAGTGCCGAATCCCGCAAGAGGGAGGGAGACCGAGGTGGTTCTGAGGTGGTTCTGGCGCTGCGGCGCGCCGCGCCGCGCAAAGGGCGTGAGCCGTGCGGAAGACGGCCGTCGGAGTGCGGATGGCACGACACGTCGGCCGCAGCCGCTCGCCTCCACCCGTCGCGCCGTAGGCCACAGGCCGGTGCGGGTGCCCGCCCCATGAGACGGGCGGACACCCGCAGCGCTCAGCGGGTCAGGAGCTGGTGCGACTCGCGGAGCTTGGTCCAGGACTTCGGTTCGGCCGGCGGGCCGGCCTTGCGGGCCGCGCCGGCCACCTCCGGCCGACCGGGGGTGAGCAGCCAGGTGGTGAAGAAGTCGTCCAGGTCCAGACCGGAGATCCGTTCGGCCAGGGCCTGGAACTGGGCGGTGGTGGCGTTGCCGTGCCGGTGCGCGGCCGTCCAGGCCGGCAGGAGTGCGAAGAACGCCTCGTCGCCGATGGCCAGCCGCAGCTGGTGCGCCGTCATCGCGCCCCGGTCGTAGACCGCGGCGTCGAAGATCCTGCCCGGTCCGGGCGCGCCCGGCGGCACCTGCCAGAACCCGTCGTCGGCCGGGTAGCTGGCGTACGTGAAGTCGAACAGCTCCTGCGCGGTGCCCTCGCCCTGCTCCTCCGACCAGAGCCACTCCGCGTACGAGGCGAAGCCCTCGTTCAGCCAGATGTCGCTCCAGTCCGTCAGCGAGACCGAGTTGCCGAACCACTGGTGGGCCTGCTCGTGCACCACCACGTAGGTGTTGGCGCCCCGGCGCCAGAAGCCCGGCCCGTACACCGGGCGGGTCTGCGTCTCCAGGGCGAAGCCGATGCCGTCGACGGGCCCGGCCACGCCGCCCTGCGCCTCGAACGGGTACGGCCCGAAGACTCCGCTGCACCACTCGACGACCTCGGCCGTGCGCCCGATGCTGGCCCGCGCGGCCGGCCCCAGCTCGCCGAGGCCGGCGCTGTACGCGTTGACCACCGGCTGGCCGCTGGGCGCCGTGTCGGTGACGATGTCGTACTGGCCGATGGCGAGGAACGACAGGTAGGTGGCGGTGGGTGAGGTGGTCCGCCAGCTCCACCGGGTGCGGTTGCCCGCCTCGACCAGCGGCGGGCGCGGCTGGACGCCGTTGCTGATCACCTCGACGCCGGTCGGCACCGAGACGGAGACGTCGAAGGTGGCCTTGTCCTGCGGGTGGTCGTTGCTGGGGTACCACCACCAGGCCGACTCCGGCTCGTTGACCACCATCGCCCCGTCGGCGGTGCGGGTCCAGCCGGTGTAGCCGCCGACCAGCGTCTCCGACGGCACGCCCGAGTAGCGCACCACGATGGTGAGCTGCCTGCCGGCCGTGATCGCGCGGCGCGGGGTGACCGCCAGCTCGTGCACGCCCTCCCGGGTGGCCGTGGCCTGCCAGCCGTCGACCCGCACCGACTCGACGTCGAGCAGGAAGTCCAGGTTGAACCGGGACAGGTCCTCAGTGGCCCGGGCCAGGATGGTGGTGGTGCCGGTGAGCAGGTCGGTGGCCGGGTCGTAGCGCAGCCGGACGTCGTAGTGCTGGACGTCGTAGCCGCCGTTGCCGTAGTCGGGGAAGTAGCTGTCGCCCAGTCCCGGGCCGCCGGGTTGCGGTGCGGCGGCGGGGACGGGCCGGCCCACGGCCGGTGGGGCGGCCTGGCCGGGGGTGCCGGCGACCAGGCCGCCGGCGGTGGTGACGGTCAGGGCGGCGATGGCCGCCGTGAGAGCGCGTCGCACGGGGTGGACTCCCTCCGTCGGGGTGTACGCACCGGCCAACCTAATCGACGATCGTGAACATGTTGGTCCCGTCGCCCAATCCGACCCATTCCATTGATCTGAATGTTTCGGTAGCATTACCGCCTGGTAACAAGCCCCGTCCCTGGCCACGCGCGCGGTCACCGGGCCCACCACCCCCTGTCCCGTGGAGGTCCCCCTCATGCCCCACCGCCCGCTGGCCCGTGCCCTCGCCGCGCTGGTCGCCCTGTCCACCGCCGCCCTCGGCGCGCTGCTCGCCCCCGGCACCGCCCAGGCCGCCGCAGCCGTCAACTACGTGGCCCTCGGCGACTCCTACTCCTCCGGCGTCGGCGCCGGCCCGTACGACCTGTCCACCTGCCTGCGCAGCCAGAAGTCGTACGCCCCGCTGTGGGCCGCCGCCAACGCGGTCACCAGCTTCGCGTTCCCCGCCTGCGGCGGCGCCGTCACCTCCGACGTCATCAACAACCAGGTCGGCTCCCTGAGCACCAGCACCACCCTGGTCACCATCACCATCGGCGGCAACGACGCCGGCTTCGCCGACGTGATCACCAGCTGCCGCTTCGGCAGCACGTCGAGCTGCACCAACGCCGTCAACGAGTCGAAGGCGTTCGCCACCACCACGCTGCCGGGCCGGCTGGACGCCACGTACGCGGCCATCCGGAACCGGGCCCCGAACGCGCGGCTGATCGTGCTCGGCTACCCGCGCCTGTTCGAGACCGGCTCCTGCGGGCTGCTGGCGATGAGCACCTACAAGCGGACCATCCTCAACGAGGCCGCCGACGTGCTCGCCACCGTCATCTCCGGCCGGGCCGCCGCGGCCGGCGCCACGTTCGCCGACACCCGCCCCTACTTCGCCGGCCACGGGGTCTGCGCGGCCGACCCGTGGATCCGTGACGTCAGCGGCGTCATCGAGGCGTACCACCCCGACGCCGACGGCTACCGGTACGGCTACCTCCCGGCCCTCAACGCCGTCACCGGCTGACCGCCCCGCCCACCTGCGGTGTGAGGAAGGGACACTTCCTCACACCGCAGCCGCCGCGCCCGGCTTCGTCACTGTCCGGTGTCGTCGGTGTCCGTTAGGGTCTTTGTGGATCAGGTGGGGCGACGGCGACGGGAGCGGGAAGTGGGCAGGCTCGCGTCGGCGTACGGGCAGGCGGTCGCCGCCCACCGGGCCGCCCGCGTCCACCTCGAAAACGCCCGCGCCGCGTGGCGTGCCGCGCCACCGCCCGCCCCACCGGAGGCCGACCCCGACCTGGTCGCGCGGCTGGCCCGCGTCGGCGGCGCCCTCGCCGCCCCCGCCCCGGGCACCCCACTGACCGGTGCGCCCCTGCCGGTCCGCCTCGGTGAGGCGATCACCGCTGGCGGCGGATTCCCCGTGCTGGTGCCCCTCGGCGGCGGCCACCACCTGTCCGTCGACGTCGACGCCCGTGACCCGCGTACCGCAGCGCTGCTGCGGGCCGTCGTCCTGCGGATGCTTGCCACCGCGCCGCCCGGCGGGCTGCGGATCGCCGGGCTCGACGCCGCCGCCCTCGGGGCCACCTTCGGACCGCTGCGCCCGCTGGTCGACGCCGGGGTGCTCGACCCGCCCGCCACCACCGAGGCGGAGGTGGCCGCGCTGCTCGACGACGCGGAGCGGCACGCCCGCGCCGCCCGCAACGGCGACCGCGTCGACCAGGAGCTGTTGCTGGTGGTGGCCGCGTCCGCCCCGTCGCCCCGGGAGGCCGCCCGGCTCGCCGCGCTCACCCACGCCGGCCCGGCCGCCGCCGTCTGCGTCCTGGTCGGCGGCTGGCCGTCCGGACCGTCGGCCACCCCACCGCCGCCGCTGGGCACCACCACCGCGCTGCGCCTGACCCCCGACGGGTACGCCCACGTCGGCGACCCGCCCGGCGCGCCGTTCAGCGCCGACGGCAGCGGGCTGGCCGTGCCGGTGCTGCTCGACGGCGATCCGCCGCCGGCGGCCGTGTCGGCCCTCGCGGAGCACCTCGACGCCGCCGTCCGCCGCCAGGCCGCCGTGGGCTTCGCCGAGCTGCTGCCCCCGCACCGGTGGACGGAGTCCGGCCGAGCCGGCCTGCGTACCGTGGTCGGGCGCGCCGGCCGGGAAGCCGTCGCGGTCGCCTTCGACGACGCCACCCCGCACTGGCTCGTCGGCGGGCGCACCGGCGGCGGCAAGACGGTCTTCCTGCTCGACGTCCTCTACGGACTGGCCGCCCGTTACTCCCCGGCCGAGCTTCAGCTCTACCTGCTCGATTTCAAGGAGGGCGTGAGCTTCACCGAGTTCGTGCCGACCGAGCGCGACCCCGCCTGGCTGCCGCACGCCCGCGCGGTGGGCATCGAGAGCGACCGCGAGTACGGCGTCGCCGTGCTGCGCGAGCTGCGCCGCGAGCTGAACCGCCGAGCCACCCTGCTCAAGCGGCACGGCGTCACGAAGCTCGCCGACCTGCCCGCCGACGTCGCGGCCCCCCGGGTCGTGGCGGTGGTCGACGAGTTCCAGGTGCTGCTGGCCGGCCGGGACGCCCTCGCCCGGGATTCGGTGGACCTGCTGGAGGAGTTGGCCCGCAAGGGCCGCTCCTACGGGGTGCACCTGGTGCTGGCCAGTCAGAGCACGACCGGCATCGAGGCCCTCTACGGGCGGGCCGAGGCCGTCTTCGGGCAGTTCGCCCTGCGGGTGGCACTGCCCGGGGGCGGCGGCGTGCTCGACCGCGACAACCTCTCTGCCGCCACCCTGAGCGTCGGCACGGCCGTGCTCAACACCGCTGCCGGGGCCACCGGCGCCGACACGGTCGTCCGTTTCCCCGATGCGCACGCCGAGGCCGGCGTGCTGGCCCGGCTGCGCCACGAGCTGTGGCAGGCCCGCCCGACGGGTGCCCGCCCGCCGTCGGTTTTCCGGGGATACGAGGGGGCCCGCGTCGAGGACGACACCACGTTCGCCGGTCTGCGCCCCGGCGGCCGGCGTCCCCTGGCGCTGGTCGGCCGCACCGTCGACATGGACGGCACGTCCGCGCTGTTCATGATGGACACCAGCCCCGGCCGGCACCTGGCCGTCGTGGGCACCGCTGTCACCGCCGCCGAGGTGCTGCGCGCGGCCACTCTCAGCCTCGCCCGCCAGCACGGCCCCGGCGAGGCGCGGTTCCTGCTCGCACACCTCGTGGCCGCCGCGGACCCGGCCGTCGACGACACCGTCGCCGCGCTCGTGGCCGCCGGCCACACCGTGGAACGCCTCGACGCGCACGCCCTGCGCGACCGGATCGTGGCGCTGGCCGCGCCGACCCCCGCCCCGCACGCGGCGCCCGGCCCGGACACGACGGCCAGCCCGGTCACGCCGCCCGGCCCGGACGCGACGGCCGGCGCGGCGGGCTCCACCGGTGCGGGGCCGGCCCGCACCTACCTGGTCGTGTTCGGGATGGACGCCGCCTCCGCCGTGCTCGGCGCCGCTGATCCGGTGACGTTCCGTTCCGCCCACGAGGACCTGCGCGCCCTGCTGCGTCAGGGGCCGGGGCGGGGCGTGCACCTGCTGGGCTGGTGGCGCGGCCTGCGCCGGCTCGCCGACGACCTCGGTGGCACCCACAACCGGGACGACGTGGCCTGTCTGGTCGCGCTGAACGTGACCGGCGCCGAGCTGGGGATGCACCTGGGCGTGCACGATCTGGCCTACGAGCCGCGCGCCGACCGGGCGCTGCTGGTCGACCGGCACGACCAGCGGGTACGCCTCATCGTGCCGTTCACCCGCGACGGGCACCCGCCGGACGGAGAGAGCTGAGTGTCCACCTTCGAGGACTACGCGGCGCTGGCCCGCCATCTCGCCGCCCAGCGGCAGGCCGGCGAGCAGGGTGCCGCCGCCGAGTCGGCCCGCCAGCGGGACCTGCACGCCGCCGTCGACTACCTCGACCGCCGGCTCACCGCGCAGGGGCAGCGCCTCGACCAGCTCGGCCACACGATCGGCAGTCCACCCCCGCCCACCGGCCGGCCCGCCCCCGGCGCCCCACCGGGCGGCCCGGTGCCGGGCGCGCCGACGTCGGGCGGGCCGGTGGCGGTTGCGCCCACCTCGGGCGGGCCGGTGGCGGCTGCGCCGACGTCGGGCGGCCCGTCGGCCGTCGGGGTGCCGTCGGCCGGGCGGCCCCACGGGTTACCGCCACCGGGGACGGGATCGGTCGGCGGCGCAGCCGCCGTGCCGGGGCGGCCGGGGGTCGGGGCGTACCCCCAGGGGAGCCCGGGGGAGACGGCGCTGGCGGTGCCGGGCGGGGTGCCCACGCCGCGCGCCGGGGAGCTGGACCCGGCGGCGGAGCTGGAGTCGGCGCGGCGCTGGGCCGACGAGGCCGACCGGCTGGGCCAGCAGGTCGAGCTGCTGGCCCAGCGCCCGGCGCTCCTGCCGAGCTGGTCACCGATGGCCCGGGCGCTCGCCGTCTATCTCGGCTGTGCCGGCGTCGGCGTGCTGCTGATGCTGGTCATGGTGCTCGCCTCCGGCGTCGGGGCGCTCGGCCTCGGCACGCTCTACACGTGGATGTGCGCCGGGTTGCCCGCCATGTCGCTGATCGCCGGGTGGCTCATCCTCGGTCGCTGGGGCACGCCCGCCGTGGTCGCCGGCACGCCGCCGCGCTACCCCCTGCTGGGCATCCTGGTCTGCTTCCTGGCCGTCCCGCTGGCCTACTGCGGCTACCTGCTGATGTTCCGCGCCCTGCGCTGACGCCGCGCTGTCGCGCCGGGCGGCGGTCTCGGTGGCGGCGAGGAAGGCGTCCAGCTCGGCGGGGGTGAGCCCCTCGTCCTCAAGCAGCGCCAGGAGCAGCACCGTGCCGGCGGTCACCACCGGGGCGGTACCGGGCGGCGGCGGGCGCTCGCCCAGGGCCGCGCCGAGCAGCGTCTCCGCCAGCGTCGGGTCGACGTCCACGCCGGTCAGGTCGTAGCGTTCCCGGGCCGCTGCGACGAACCTGATCAGCGGCGCGCGGTCCTGCCCGGCGACGAACCGGCGGCGCGCGGCCACCAGCAGCGCCCCGGCGAGCAGGTCGGCGTAGCGCAGCCACTGCGGCTCGGTGAAGCGGCGCAACCGGCGGTCGTGCCGGCCGAGCCGCCCGTCGAGCAGGCTCCGCAGGGCGGTCGTCGGGTCGTCGGTCATGGGCGGTTCCACCTTCCTCGGTTCTGTCGGCTGCGCGGCAGGCCCGCTCTGGCCTGCGGGGCGTGCCGTTTGGTGTTGGCGACGACCAGGTCGGCGGCGGCCCGTGCCCCCTGTGCTGTCGCCCGTGCGGTCGCTGATGTCTTCGGCTGCGCCGGGGCGGCCCGCCGGGGCGGCAGCGCGGGTGCCGGCTCCGGTGTGCCGGCCAGGGCGGCGGCCCACCGGTCGATGGCCCGACCGCCGTGCGCCAATCGCGCGGCCACCAGGTCGAGCCGGGCCACGGCCGCCCGGAACCGGCCCGCCGCGGCCAGGTCGCCCGGGTCGCGCGCCGCGCCGGGCCGCTGCGGCAGGGCGCCCCCGAAGGTGGGGCCAGAAGGCTCGGGGCGGCGGCGGATGCGGTCTTCGGCCGCAGCCAGCCACCATCGGGTCCTGGCGGCCTCGGCGGCGGCCCGGTCCGCGTCGGCGCGGGCCGCCCGCAGCCCGGCGAGCAGGTCACCGGCGCTGCCGGAACCGGCCCGGGCCACGCCGAGCCCGGCGTGCACGAGGCTCAGCGCCCGCCAACATTCGGTGACGGCATCCTGCCAGGGCAGCCGCCGGCCGGGCGGTCCCGCGCCGTGCAGCAGCCCGCCGGCCCGGTCGGCCGCCGCGATGGTCGCCAGCCAGGCGTCCCGAAGCCCGTCGACGGCACCCGCGTGCCCCGGCAGCTCCGGCGGCACCGCCGGGCCTCGGGGCGTCGGCAGGTCGGGCGACGCCGGGCGGATCGGCGGCGGGGCGTCGCGCCGGTCGTAAAGTCGGGCCCGCGCGGCGCGCTGCGCGTCGCAGGGGCCGGGCCGTCCGCACCTGCGGCAGATCCCGGTGTACGCCTCCGTGTCGTGCTCGACCACCGTCCGCCGCGCCTCGGCCAGCTCGAGCAGTACGTGACGGCGCAGCTCGTCGGCGTTCACGAGGCGACCCTGGCGTGCTTCACCAGACGGGCGAAGCTCACCTCCGGGCACGGGTACGGCTCGCCGCACCCGCACATCCAGCGCGTCACGGGCCGGGGCGGGTGGGCGAACAGCACGTCGTCGGCGTCCTCGACGTCCTGCGCCGACGCCAATAATCGTCCGGCGGCGGGTGAGGTGTCGTTCTGCGATGGCGCGTGGTCGTTCATCGGTACGCGACCGGCGGGTGGTGGGACTGGTTCGTGGGGCACGAGGGTGTCTCCCGTCCGTCGATGGCGGTGCGGAATCCAGCCGGGGCCGCGTGCGGCGGCCACGGCACGCCCGGCCGACCGGGGGATCGACCGGCCGGGCGCTCTGTGCGGTGGGGAAGAACCGGGTCCCGTGGGTGCTGACCAGGGGCTCGGTTGATGTCGAACCTACGATACCAAGCTATCGCAGTCAAGCAATCACTTGCGATAGCAAGGTGAGGGGTGGTCGAATAGCGGTGCTGACCAGGGAGTATCGCTATGCCACCGAGCCCCAAGTGGGTTTTGCTTGCCGAGCACATTCGCAACCAGATCGCATCAGGCGAGTTGCCGCCAGGCGAGAAGCTGCCGTCCACGTCGGAGCTCTGCCAGATCCACGGCGTATCCGCGATCGTGGTGCGCAACGCGATGCTGACGCTGAAGGCCGAAGGGCTGGTCGTCGGTGTTCCCGGGGTGGGCGTCTTCGTCGTAGACGAGTGACGTCCGAACGTGTGGTGCCGCACTGCCGCCGCTGAGCGATCCGGGTCGCAACGTCGGAATTCCCGTAGATCTTGGCAATTCTCGGCCCTTAGCGGGGCAACGTATCGCCAAGATCTAACCATCGGTGATGTCTTCAGGTGATCACACGGTCGCGCTCGGTGCGCTGATCTCGTACTCTCCTCTGTGGTCGTGGCTCGTGCGGGGCGCGGCTCGTCAGGAACCGGGGGAGGGCGTGTGAGCGCAGCGGAGATGATCGCCAGGTTGGCGGCGGCGTCGCAGAAGCTGGACGAGGCGAAGGCAAAGACGGCGGCGGCAGCCCAGGATGCGGCCGAGGCCCGACAACTTGTCGCGGGCGCGTTGCAGGGCATCGGCGCCGGGCCACTGATCGGCATGATCGATTCGTATCGGGAAGCACTGATGAGGGCGGCCCAGGGCAGCGAGCCGGCCAAGCAGCAGGTGCAGGAGACGATCGCCAAGGTGCACGCACTGGGAAATTGAGTTCGGGTGGTGGCGGCGGTACTAGTCAGCCACCCGTTGTCGCGAGACCCGTGATTCGGCCGGCGATTCCCCGAAGGCTTGACGCCGGTGCTCGCGGGCAGGCCGCTCCTCCTGCTCGCCCACGCGAACGCCTCTCCAGCGAGTCGATCGCCTGGTGGACATCAGCAACGGCGGCGGCATATGCGACGTTTCAAGAGTTCCTGCCGCCTGTGGTGAAGGCATTCGCCGGCACTGTCCTGGCTGCCGCCACATCTGTCGGCTCGTACAAGGCATGGCAAGCGAAGCGGAGAGATCGGAGTAGTGTCGATGAAGATCGATGACCGTGTCGAGGTGCTGGTCAGATCTGTCCTGGATGCGGCGGTCCACAAGGATATCGACCGTCTTGCTGCGGCCACGGCGTCGCTCGGGGAAGAGGCGACCGTGACGAAAGCTGTGGAACTCAGCCTCGCGGTAGCGGCTGCCGTGCTCTTCGAGGTTCATGAGGGGATGCCCTCGGCCGACCAGGTCACGGAGATCTCCCGCACGATCGCGGAGCAGGAACGGTGGAGCGGGGTCCGAGCTGCCGAGGTCGATTCCCTGCTGCAAGCGATTTCGACCGGAAGCCCGGTGGTAGCTGGGAGTGGTTCGGCGTCGGCCGCCGTTCCGTTTGTGGTCACGGCGAACCTGCTGGCCGCTGCCTCCCAGCCGGATGAGGGGGAGTGGTGGTTCAACTACCTGGACAAGGTGGAGGCGGCGATCGAGGCGGCGGGATGACCGGGGTGTCGGAGCCGGTGACGCGTGACGGTGGGGTGCTGGACGGGTTCCACGTCCGGCAGGTGCCGGCTGACGTCGGTGCCGAGGTCTCCGACTTCGCCAGCGAATGGGACGACGTCCGGTTCGCCACGCGGGTCTGGGAGCGGCAGACCGACGAGGGCTACCAGGTCGACCTGCGCGTCCACGTCCTGCGGGGCGAGCGGCTGACCGACCTCGCCGCGCTGCGCGACTTTCTCGCCGAGTATCACGAGCGCGACCCTGACGACTGGCCGTTGACCGAATTCCCTCGTGGTGAGACCACGGGGCTTCATGACGCTTCGCAGGCGTTCTGGTTGGCCGAGCCTGGCGTCGCCGTCAACGTGCTGGTCGACCCCGCTCAGGTGGACCGGGAGCAGCTTCTGGCAACGGCGCTTGCCGTTGTGGCTGTCGGGGACGTGCGGCAGATGAGTTCATCTGCACGACCGGCAAGGGACTCGTAATGCAGGTGATGGATCACGCGCTGTGAAGGGAGGACTGTCGGTTGACTACGAGCGCTGACGAGCTGTTCGCGGCACGGCTCGCTTTCCCGGTGGGCGACCGCGTGCGAGGCACCGTGAGTGCCGTCCCGATGGGCGCGGGAAGGGCAGGGGTTCTGGTAGACCTTGGCCAGCCGCCGCGAGGATGGGTCGACGTCCTACACCTGCCGGATGACCCGACCGACTGGCCTCCGGTCGGCAAGGCTGGGCTCTTCGAGGTGGGGCAACACCGGCCCGGCCAGGTGCGGCTGTTTCCGTTGGACGCCGGGATGCGAGGTCGAGTGGCCCGCCTTTTACGCTGGCCCGATGAGGATTGGGCCGCGATCACCAGACGGTACTCCGAGGGCGAGGTTGTCGTGGGAACCGTCACGAACGTTTTTCCAGGCAACCGCGAGTACACAGTCATGTTCGACGACTGCTGGTCGGCGGTCGAGTATGAGGACAACGCCCCGCCGGTCGGCTGGACCGGCCCGTTCCGTGTGACCCGTCTACTGGAGTGGACTCACCGAATTTTGCTAACGCCGGCAAAGTAAGGTCGCCGCTCGGGCGGCCAAGGGCAGCCGGGGGCGCCCGCCCGCCTTCGACCGTGAGCTGTACAAACAGCGCAACGTCGTCGAGCGGGCGATCAACAAGATCACACAGTTCCGAGCCGTGGCCACCCGCTACGACAAGAGAGAGTTCTCGTACCAGGCTACGGTTGACGTCGCCACGATGAAGATATGGCTACGCGATCTCGCTCGCCCTAATCCCTAACCCACACGAATATGTCCCAGCCGAAGCCACTGAGAGCGATGGCCAGCACGACGGCGCTGACCGCCGTCGCGGTCACGGAGAGCCGCCGCCAGCGGTCGTTGCCGGTAAGCGCGTGTACGAGTGACCCTGTAGCGAGGACAGCTCCGAGCATCCAGCCATGAAGCATTATGTACAGCTGCGAGGTTATGAACAGCCAGGTGAAGGGGTTTAGCAGGGAGAAACCGAAAGGCACGAGGTCCTTGGGGTCGTGCATTTCGTGGGTGAGTTCATAGTGGCCGAGTCCCAACCGGATCCGGCTGACGGCGTATAACACCAGCACGACCGCATATAGAACGCCGAATCCCAACTGCGTCACTGCAAGGCCGGTACGTACGCGGGGCGCACCGGCTGCCCGGATGGCCAGCGCAATGTTCCCTGACGCAAGCACTGCTGTCCCCTTTCTGGTGGTAGCGGCAAGTTGGAGGGCTGCCACTGCGGTGCCGAGAGCGAGCCGCAGCGGAGACAGCCCTATGTCGGCGGCGCCGTGTATGTCGGCCTCCCACTGTTCGCGGTAGCGCGAACGGGCATCGGAGACTGGCAACGCGGCCGAGGCAAACCGGCTGACGGCCAAAGCGAGGCGCATTCGGCGGGATGCTGTCATCGGGCCAGGTTCGGCCGAATGGCGGAGTTCCGGAGCGTGCTCCGCTGAGCGGCGCGTTGGCAGATCCGGCGAGCCTCGGTCGCCCCGTCGCGCGTCAGTACGTACAGTCGCCGCCGGGCACCCTTGCGATCCTGGTCATCCCAGGAGGATGTGACCCATCCGGCTCTCTCTAGGCGGTCTAACAGTGGGTAGACCGTGCCGGACGGCCGCCCGGTAGCCTTGATGATCTCCAACCCCCATCGCGGCTGCTCAGAGTCAAGCAGGACGGTCAGGACGTCAACGGTTGCCCTACCTATACGGGCGAGCGGTTCCATGGGCCTTAAACTACATGTGTAGATTAACGATGTCTATCAGAGACTTTAAGAGTCGACACCTTCGCGGCCCTCAAGATCCACGAGACACGGCCTAATCCATGAAGAGCGCGGCGAGCCTCGGCAGACGCCGACGGACCTCGCCGTCGTCCTCGAAGTCCCAGCCCTGGCCGAGCTCCGGGTGTCTGCCAGTGACCGCACTGGGCAGCTCCATGCTCCCTGATGCGACCGCGTATGCGTCCCATACGACGCCATACATGGATTCGCATTCAAGATCGAACCCGCCGTCGACGGCAACGCGTTGGACCACCGGCAGGTCGGCGAGCGTATCCGGGTCTGCCACAGCGCGTTCAAACGTCTCACGCCCCTGTGTGAGCAGCCAGCCGCGGAAGTACTCGAAGCCGTCGTCGGAGCAACCGCCGTTGATCAGATAGGCCGCCTGCCACAGGTCCCACCCGTACGACTGCGCACGCAGATCCCACAGCGGCTGCGCCAGTTCCGCGATCCTGTCGGCCGGCAGGGCAGCCAGCAGCCGCAGTGTCTGCTCGGCGACGTCCTCGGCGTCCGAGGGGTCGACCGCAGACTCCCGTGCCTTTGCCACCACGTTCCAGAACCCGTCAACACTCATGACGCGGGAGTATGGCAGCGGTCTCCGACTTCGCCGCCCACCATTCGCCGTCGTGCCCGTTCCTGACCGCCCGTCTAGCGCACGGAGCCCTGCAAGATGAGCTGATCGCGGCAGATCCGGATACCCGATCTTGCCTTGGGGCCGACTCGACGGCTTATCCGCCGGTGACCAATGACTTCGCTCTGCCCTCAGCCCCCGCCTCGCAAGCGGTGCGTACGTCCGCTGGTCTAGGGTCCCTGGGGTGGTCATGAGCGCGCAGGACGTTGTGGGCGTAATCGAGTCAGATCCGGGAGTAATGAAAGTGCTTCGGGCTGCGGCCGACCTTGGATTACCGGACTGGTGGATCGGTGCCGGCTTCGTACGCAATCACGTCTGGGACGCGATCAGCAACATCGCGGTCTCGCCGGAGCGCGACGTGGATGTCGCCTACTTCGACCCGGAGAAGCTGGACCCACGCGAGGAGGCACGCGCCGAAGCCCAAGCCATGGTGGCCCTGCCTGGGGTGCCGTGGGAGATTCGTAATCAAGCACGGATGCATCTGCGCAATGGCGATGAGCCCTACACGTCCACCTTGGACGCGATATCGCGCTGGCCCGAAACGGCAACGTGCGTCGCGGTTACCCTGCGGGGTGACTCTGTTCGCCTGGTGTCCTGCCATGGGCTGGCTGACCTCGTAGGAATGGTTGTCCGCCCCTCTCCAGCTTTCAACAATGCAGCGGGCCGCGCGAAGGTACAGCGCCGCGTGGAGGCCAAGGGATGGCTCGACCGGTGGGCCGGACTGCGGCTGGAGATCTAGCGCTCACGCCAAACGAAGGAAGGGTCGCGGGCGGTGCAGGTCAGATCGTGTGGATCGTGATGAGGTCTTCGAGACCTGCGAGGTCGTCGGCGTTGCGGGTGTACACGGCGGCGTCAAAGGGCAGCTTCTGGCAACGGCGCTTGCTGTCGTGGCGGTAGCGGATCGAGATGGCCCAGTCAGCTCAGGCGTCGAACGACCGGCCGCAGCACGTCCACCAGCGGACTGAGGTCGGCGGTGTTGAGGTGCGCCTGGCATGCCTCGATGTTTTCGGTCCTGTCCAGCTCGGACCAGTCGAGCAGGAAGCCTGCTGCCGCAGCGAGCTGCCGTAGGAACGAGCGGCTCGTACGCCCGTTTCCCTCGCGGAAGGGATGGCAGACGTTCAGTTCGCCGTAGTAGTGCGCCAGCGCCTCCACGAAGGCGGCATGGTTCAAGCCGAGCAGGTGTCCGTCCGAATCGAGGCGCCTCAGGATCGAGCTGACCTGGTCGTCTATGAACCGCCAGTGGCAGAAGCGTGCACCAGGCTTGCTGATGTCGACACTCCTGGTCTGACCAGCCCAGGAGTAGACGTCGCCAAATAAATACCGGTGGAAGCTCTGGAGGTGGTCCAGCCCGTAGTTGCCGGGAATGATCAGGCGGGATGCCGAGATCTCACGGATCGACACCAGCCGGAACTCGGTCGTGCGAAGCTGCTCCGGGTCCGAGACGCCGAGCTTGTTCTTCAGACAGTCGGTGCCTGGCCAGCAGTAGGGGTCAGGCTCGGTCACCGCTGATCCGGGCAATCTCCTGAGCGATCAGCTCGTCGGCGCTGATGACGCCGGACGCGACATCCCGGAGTCGATCCTGCCATTCCTCGTCGAACTCCTCGCCTTCGAGGGCGGCGTTCGCCGTGGCCAGGACGACGGCTGTTTCGACGCTCGCGACCTGGCGGGCGTAGTACGCCTGCATCATCTCGACGTCGATTTCCTCGTTCGAGCTTGCCGCCTCCGGCAGGGCACCGCGTGCGGCCCGCCAGGGAAGCTCGTTGTGGGTCATGGTCGACAGTTCGCTGGCGGAGAACTTGCCGTACGTGGTGGTCACCCAACGCACCGTATCTGCTTGAGCGGGCGTCAGCCGGGAAGCCTTGCCGTGCGGCCACTCGGAAACGGTGAGCTGGCGTCGGTGGTGGCGGTAGAGAAGCGGCACCACGGGGCCTTGTCGCCACGCCTCGATGCGATCCGGGTAGAGCGCAGTGCCGTGCCGAGCCAGGTGCCACCCCTGGCAGTAGTAGACGAGCTTCTCCAACTTCATGGCGTTCATGGAGCCCAGCTCACCCAGCACCGCCGCTGCTACGTCATGAGCATCGGTCACGGTGGCACCTCCTTCCGGGCCTTGTCTGCTGCCCTGAGCCTACCGATAGGGATGCGTGCTGGCGTCCAGCGCTGACGTGTTGTCTCGTTCAGCCCTTTACTCGCGGTTGCAGGGGGACAGGTGTCGGATAGGCGATAGGCCCCGGTCGTGGGTGTTCGTGTTGATCGTGCGCCCGTATCCTGACGTGTTCATCGGGGCCTATGGACGTGGGGAAGCATGGATCCTCGACAGGTACGACGCTTGGCGGAACACTCCGCCAACTTCGGCTTTCTGAAAGACCATCCGCTGCTTGTCTGGTACGGGGCGGGGGCTGAGCTGCTCGTCTACGTAGACGCGCAGTCGGCGATGTTCAAGATCCGGGCGTTCGGCGACGAGATGGCGAAGGATCTGCTGCGCCGCACCGGCCAGCGACCCCGCAGTGACTTCTTCCACCGGGTGGAGGCGCTGCACGCCGACGGCACCCTGACCAGCGAGGTCTACCGCGCCTTCCACAGCCTGCGTGACCAGGGCAACCGGGCGGTGCACGACCATCTGGCCGAGGCGCGGGCGGCGCTGGAGATGCTGCGTACCTGCTTCGAGTTGGGTGTCTGGTTCCACCGGGCGCTGACCGGCGACCGTACGCCGATCGGTTTCGTGCCGCCGACGCCGCCCGCGCAGCAGGTCCCGCGCAGCGTCGCCGAGGCCCTCGAGGCGGAGCTGGACCGATACCGCGAGGAGCTGGCCGAGGCGAAGCTGCTGATCGACGGCGCGCAGTCCGTTGCGCAGGCGCGGGCAGCCGCCGAGCAGGCCGCCGACCAGGCGGTCCGGGCCGCCGCCGCCGGGCGCGACACGGCCGCCGCCCTGGTCAGCAGCCTGGAACCGGCGGTCCGCGCGGAGCAGGAGCGCCGCGACGCCGCCCGACCCGGCCGCGTCTCGGCCGCCCGCCGGGAGGACTTCATCGCCCGGGCCCGCCGCGCCTCCCGGGGGCCGCTGAACGAGGCGCAGACCCGCGTCGAGATCGACCGGCAGCTCGGCGAGGCCGGCTGGCAGGTGCAGAACGAGGAGCACATCAACCTGTACGCGGGCACGGGTGTCGCCGTCCGCGAGGTCACCCTCGCCGGTGGCCGGGCCGACTACCTGCTGTACGTGGACCAGAAGCTGGTCGGCGTCATCGAGGCCAAGCGGGAGGGCACCGCCCCGCGCGGCGTGGAGGCGCAGCTCGACCGCTACCTGCGGGGGCTGACCCCCGAGCAGACCATGCGCGCCTGGCGGCGGGACGCCCCGCTGCCGTTCGGCTACGTCGCCACCGGCACCGAGACCGCGTTCGTGAACCGGCTCGACCCGCACCCCCGTACCCGGGAGATCTTCGCCTTCCACCGGCCCGAGACCCTGGCGCGGTGGATGCGGGAGGCCGACGACGACCCGGCGGCGCCAACGCTGCGGGCCCGGCTGCGCCGGATGCCGGAGCTGGACCCGACCGGCCTGCGGCCTGCGCAGGTCGACGCGATCGTGGGCCTGGAACGGTCGCTGGCCGACGACCACCCCCGGTCGTTGATCCAGATGGCCACGGGGGCGGGGAAGACCTTCACCGCGGTCACCGCCAGTTACCGGCTGCTGAGGCACGCCCGCGCCGGCCGGATCCTGTTCCTGGTCGACCGCAACAACCTGGGCAAGCAGACCCTCCAGGAGTACGCGGGCTTCCAGACCCCGGGCGACGGACGGAAGTTCACCGAGCTGTATCCCGTCGACCGGCTCTCCGGCGCGGGTCTGCTCGACTCGTCGACCGTGGTGATCTCCACGATCCAGCGCCTGTACGCGGCGCTGCGCGGCGACGACCTGCCCGACCCGGACGCCGACGACCGCGCGTACGACGACTACGAGCTGGACGCCCCGGCGGAGGTCGGCTACCAGCCGCGCCTCCCGCCGGAGACGTTCGACCTGATCGTGGTGGACGAGTGCCACCGCTCAATCTACGGCCGGTGGCGCGCGGTGATCGAATACTTCGACGCGTTCGTGGTCGGCCTGACCGCCACCCCCGTCAAGCAGACCCTCGGCTTCTTCCAGCAGCACCTCGTCTCGCAGTACACCTACGAGCAGGCGGTCGCCGACGGTGTCAACGTCGGCTTCGACGTCTACCGGATCAGGACGCAGATCACCGACGCGGGCGCGACCATCGACGCGCGCACGGTGGTGCCGCTGCGGGACCGGCGTACCCGCGCCGAGCGCTACCAGGAGCTGGAGGACGACTTCACCTACGACGCCGGTCAGGTGGGCCGCTCGGTGATCTCGAAGGGCCAGTTGCGCCTGGTGCTGGAGACGTTCCGCGACCGCCTGTTCACCGAGATCTTCCCCGGCCGCAACACCGTGCCCAAGACGCTGATCTTCGCCCGCGACGACAACCACGCCGAGGAGATCGTCACGATGGTGCGGCAGGTCTTCGGGCGGGGCAACGACTTCGCCGCGAAGATCACGTACGCGTCCCGCCGCGACGGTGACAACCCCGACACGCTGCTCCAGGCGTTTCGCAACAGCCCGGAGCTGCGCATCGCCGTCACCGTCGACATGATCGCCACCGGCACCGACGTACGCCCCCTGGAGTGCGTCTTCTTCCTACGGCCGGTGCGCAGCGCCACCTACTTCGAGCAGATGAAGGGCCGTGGGGCCCGCACCATCGACGCCGCCGAGTTCCAGGCCGTCACCCCCGACGCCCAGATAAAGGACCGGTTCGTCATCGTCGACGCGGTCGGCGTCACCGAGGCCGACCTGGACGAGGCGGTGCCGCTGAACCGGCACTCCGAGAAGCAGATCTCCCTGCGGGACCTGCTCAAGAAGGCCGGCACCCTGACCGCCGACGCCGACGAGGTGTCGACCCTCGCCGCCCGGCTGGCCCGCCTCGACCGGCAGCTCACCGACGCCGAACGCGAGGAGCTGACCGACCTCGGCGGGCAGCCGCTCACCGGGATCGTGCGGGGCCTGGTCGACGCCGTCGCCCCCGAACAGCTCAACCCGGCCAAGGCCGCCGGCCCCACCGCCGTACGCGACCTGCTGGCCGACGCCCTGCGCCCGCTCGCCGCGAACCCGGAGCTGCGCGAACGCATCCTGGAGATCCGGCGGGCCCACGACATCACCATCGACGAGGTAAACGCCGACATCCTGCTGTCGGCGCGGGGCGTGCCGGCCGAGGAGCGGGCGCAGGTCACCGTCAAGGACTGGCACGCCTACCTGGAGGAGCACCGCGCCGAGATCACCGCCCTCCAGGTGTTCTACGAGGGGCGCGGCCGGATCGGGTACGACGAACTCAAGGAACTGGCCCGGCGCATCGCCCGCCCGCCGCAGGCGTGGACGCCGGCGACGCTGTGGAAGGCGTACGTGCTGCTCGGGCGTGCCGCCGACGCGCCCGGCACCCGGGGCGTGACCGACCTGGTCAGCCTCATCCGATACGAACTCGGCCTCGACACGGAGCTGCGCCCCTACCGCAGCCTCGTGGAGGAGCGCTTCCGTGGGTGGCTGCTGCGGCAGGAACAGGCGGGAGCTACCTTCACTGCCGATCAGGTGTGGTGGCTGGAAAGGATCAGGGACGTGATATCGGTCAGCGTGGAGGTCACCCCCGACGACCTGGACGGCGCGCCGTTCACCGAACGCGGCGGCATCGACGGGTACGCGGGCACCTTCGGCCACCGCGCCGAACCCCTCCTCACCGAACTGAACCAGGAGCTGTCCGCGTGACCTATCCGTTCGAGATTCCACCATCTTGGACCTGGACCACACTCGGCGAGATAGCGGAGGTCGTCGGCGGCGTAACAAAGGACACCAAGCGGCAGGCAGATCCAAGCTACGTCGAGGTGCCCTACCTTCGAGTTGCCAACGTGCAACGCGGCTACCTGGACCTCTCCAACGTTTCCAGAATCCGAGTCCCTGAGCACAAGGCGGAGGCCCTGCGACTCCAGCGAGGTGACGTTCTACTCAACGAAGGGGGTGACCGAGACAAGCTCGGACGAGGCTGGATCTGGGAAGGTCAGATTCCCGGATGCATCCACCAGAATCATGTATTTCGAGCGCGGATAATCGGGGGAGTTCTCGCGCCTAAGCTCCTTGCCTTGTTCGCCAACAGCTTTGGCCGGAAGTGGTTTCAGCAGAACGGCCTCCAAAGTGTTAATTTGGCGTCCATCAGCCTGACGACAATGAAGAGGTTCCCCGTTCCTGTGCCGCCGCTCGCAGAGCAGCACCGAATTATCGCTGTCCTCGATGGTCACCTTTCTCAACTTGCTGTAGGTGAGCGGCATATCGAGCGAGTGGGTCACCGGCTCGCCAGACTGATGGAGGCGTTCACAGGGGCGCTCGACGCGGAGCTTTCGTCGAGGCCATCCGTGCGGCTCGGTGAACTCTTGGCCTCGCCGCTTCGCAATGGTCACTCTGCATCCGCGGATTCGGATGGCAGTGTGCGTACTCTGACGTTGACAGCCGTCACGCGAGGTGAATTCACCGATCGTTTCACGAAGATGACGAGTGCCGACCCTGGCCGTGTGCGCGACCTCTGGCTGCAACCTGGAGACATCCTGATCCAGAGGTCTAACACCCCCGACCTTGTGGGCACGGCCGCAATATACGAAGGCCCAAGTGGTTGGGCAATTTACCCTGACCTACTGATCCGGGTGCGACTCCAGGACAAGGCGCTTCCTCGATTCGTCACACTGCTGTTGCAAACTCCACGTGCCCGCCGGTATTTCAAGTCCTTAGCGAAAGGGCTGGCTGGTTCGATGCCAAAGATTGACCAACGGGCGATTGCCGAGTTCCCGCTGGCGCTGCCAGAACTTGATCGTCAGGCTGGGATAGTGCGTCGTGCAGACGGCCTCATGAAGTATGTGAAGCGTGTCGAGGCGGCGAGCGCAGGCGCGGCGAAGAGATCTGGTCAATTGCGGGCGTCGCTGCTGGCGGAGGCGTTCGCGGGGCGACTTGTGCCGCAGGACAACAACGACGAGCCCGCCTCGGAGCTGCTCGCCCGGATTCGCGCCGAGCGTCAGGCCGCCCAGCCGAAGCAGAAGGCGCGCTCCCCGCGTACCAGAAAAGAGCTGGCGGCACCGCCGACCAGGGTGACCGGCGACGACTACCGGCAGGAGACTTTGCCGCTGTGAGCACTGTGGATTCGCGCCGGCTGGTGCAGAAACTGTGGAACTACTGCGACGTGCTGCGGGACGATGGCGTGTCGACCATCGACTACGTGGAGCAGTTGACGTTCCTGCTGTTCCTCAAGATGGCCGACGAGCGGGCGAAGCGGCCGATGCGGCCCGAGCAGATCGTGCCCGACGAGCTGAGCTGGCAGACGCTGCTCGACGCCGAGGGCGACGCCCTCGAGGTGCAGTACCGGCACATCCTGACCGGGCTGGCCAAGGAGGGCGGCACGCTCGGCACGATCTTCCGCAAGGCGCAGAACAAGATCCAGGACCCGGCGAAGCTGAAGCGGCTCATCGTCGACCTGATCGACAAGGAGCAGTGGTCGGGCACCGGCGTCGACGTCAAGGGTGACGCCTACGAGGAGCTGCTGGCCCGGGGTGCGGAGGACGCCAAGTCGGGTGCCGGGCAGTACTTCACGCCCCGCGCGCTGACCGTCGCGATGGTCGACTGCATGCTGCCCACGCCCGACGACACGGTCACCGACCCGGCCTGCGGCACCGGCGGCTTCCTGCTTGCCGCGTTCGACCACATCCAGCGGCACCACGGCGGCAGCCTCACCCCCGACCAGCGTCGCAGCCTCGCCGCCGGGGCGGTCACCGGCACGGAATTGGTCGAGGGCACCGCCCGGCTGGCCGCCATGAACATGCTGCTGCACGGCATCGGCACCCCCGGCGGTGACTCGCTGATCGCCGTCGAGGACGCCCTGGGCAGGCCGCCCAGCCGCCGCTACAGCCTGGTGCTGGCCAACCCGCCGTTCGGCCGCAGTTCCACGATCCGCTCGGTGACCGAGGCGGGCCGGGCGTCCCGCGAGGAGCGGGAGATTGAACGGCCCGACTTCTGGGCCGCCACCGCCAACAAGCAACTCAACTTCGTGCAGCACATCGCCTCGCTGCTGGAGATAGACGGCCGGGCCGCCGTCGTCCTGCCCGACAACGTGCTGTTCGAGGGCGGCGCGGGGGAGACCATCCGCCGCCGGCTGCTCAAGCAGTACGACCTGCACACCATGCTGCGCCTGCCCACCGGCATCTTCTACGCCGGCGGGGTGAAGGCCAACGTGCTCTTCTTCGAGCGCAAGCGCGCCCGGGAACAGCCGTGGACCCAGAAGCTCTGGGTGTACGACTTCCGCACCAACCAGCACTTCACGCTGAAGCAGAACCCGCTGCGCCGGGAGCACCTCCAGGACTTCGTGGACTGCTACCTGCCGGGCAAGGACCGCTCCGAGCGGGTCGAGACCGAGCGGTTCCGGGCCTTCACCTACGAGGAGTTGATCGCCCGCGACAAGGTGAACCTCGACATCACCTGGCTCAAGGACGCCTCGCTGGAGGACGCGGACGCGCTGCTGCCGCCCGAGGTCATCGCGCAGGAGATCGTGGAGGACCTGGAGGCGGCGTTACGCGAGTTCGCCGCCATCGCCGACGCACTCGGGCGGCGTAGTCCCGATCCGACCTGATCCTCCGAGCTGTCGCGCCGCATTGGTGCCCCGCGGCTGTCAGCGGAGCTGACCGGCATCCAGTACGTGAACCGCCTGTGCAGGTCCGCCGACTGTGTGCCGCCGCCCGCGCCCTCGCGCGGATCTCTAGGTGAGGGACGGTACCGCGTGGTACATTGCGGTACATGGCAATGATTACGCTGCGTGAGTTCCGTGACGGCGCAGGCCGGGTGCTGGACGCGGTCGAGCGCACTGGAGAGCCGGTCATCATCACCAAGTACGAACGGCCGGTGGCCGTGCTGATCGGGATCGACGAGTGGGAAGAGATCGAGGCGTTTCGGGACCGCCGGGACTCGGCCGTGATTGCTCGTTCCCGGGCCGAAGGTCAGTTCGTGCCGCTGTCGGCGGCCCTGGAGTCACTCGGCGTCGATCCTCGTGAGGTGGAGGCGTTACTGGCCGACAGGGCCAACGGTGAGGCGGCGTGAAGGTTGAGATCGACCGCGACGTGCTGGTTTGGCTGCACAAGCAGCCACGGAACGTGTTCTTGACCGTTTTGAGCGCGATCCTCGGCTTGGTCTCTGAACCCGCGCCGCAAAACTCGACCGAGATGCGCGACGGATCCGGACGTCGACTGCGGGTGGGTGACTACCGGATTCTCTACCGTCTCGACCGCGACGCACTGGTCATCCACGCTGTCGGACATCGCAAGGACGTCTACTCGTAGATCGGGGCCGGCACCCGGTCGTTGACCTGATCGTGCAGTTCCTTCATCGTGGGCCGGTTTCCTGCCGCGCGAGCGGCAGGAACCCTGGGGCCGTCACGGCTTCGTGAACGTGAGGTGGGTGACGCCGGTGGGTGTCGAGACCGCCTCGATGTCGTAGCTCGCTTCGAGGGCTTCGAGGCCGTCCCACAGCCGCACTCCCCGGCCGAGCACGATCGGCACCTGGACCAGATGGATGTGGTCGACGAGTCCCGCCGCGATGAAGTCGCGGGCGACGGTCGGGCCGCCGCCGACGCGTACGTCTCTGCCGGCTGCCGCCTCGCGCGCGACGGCGAGGGCCTCGGCCGGCGAGGCGTCAAGGAAATGGAACGTCGTGCCGCCGGCCATCTCGATCGGCGAGCGCGGCTTGTGGGTCAGCACGAAGGTCGGTGTGTGAAACGGCGGGTTCGGGCCCCACCACCCCTTCCAGTCGGCGTCGTCCTGCCAGCCCGGGGGTCCGAACTTGCCCGCGCCCATGATCTCGGCGCCGATGCCGGGCTCGTGCTGCTGAGCGAACGCGTCGTCGGTGCCGCCGGTGCCGCCCTTGCGTCCCATGATCGGAGCGCCGAAGCGGGTGGCGAACATCCACTCGTGCAGCCGGGTGCCGGCGTGGCCCATCGGGGTGTCGAGGGCCTGGCCCTCACCGGCGGCGAACCCGTCCAGCGATATGGAGAGGTTGTGGATGCGGGTCCGGCTCATCTGCGCGCTCCGTCTGCTCGGCTGCTTCGCGGGCCTTGGCACTCATCGCTCCCATGCGGTCCAGCGCTATCCGAGGGTAGTTGGCCCGTGACTGTCAGGGCGAGCGGGCCGGCGTCCAGTCCGTGAACCGCCGGTGCAGATCCGTCGACTGCACACCGGGGTCATGCTCGGCGAGTTCGGCGGCGGCCTCCTCGCGCAGCGTCACGAGGTGGACCATGAGCCCCGGCATGTCGCCCCGGTACCTCGCGAGGAGAAGCAGCTTCGCCGGCGAACAGGGCCAGGCGATCCCGCAGGCCCGGCAGCGCCACGTCGGGCGGGACGGTACGTGGTCGCGGATAGGCGTCCTCACCGGCTGGTCCCCGCGTTGCGCTTGGCCGGAGCGCGCCGCTGCGCCGAGGGCGTACGCACGGCCGAGGGCGCCTGCGCCGGACGCATCCCGTCGGGTCGCACGTACAACTCGCGTTGCTCGACCGCGTCGCCGCGCGCGTCGAGCTGGTACGCCTCGATCCACGTCCAGCCGTGGTAGGTGACCAGGTCGGTGCGCTCGCGGATCACCCGTACCGTGATCGGCTTCGCGAACTGCGGTGACGCCTCGCGCGTCAGCAGGTACACGCCGGGGCTGACCCGGGGCGTCCCGTCCTCGCGGGTGCGGGCCGTCGCGGCGGCGGGGCGCGTCGCCCAGCGCGACGCCGGTGCGGCATTCGCGGGCCTCGGCACGGGCACGGTGCCTCCCTCCATCGGTGTCGGAACCGGGACGCGCGCTCGGCAGCGCCCCCGGCGACGTGTGCGCCCGCCAAGCCCTAGAGGGGCCGGTCTCGCCGGGCGCGCCGTCCTCCTTCCACCCTGGACGCACGCCCCCTAGGCTCGGAACAGTCACCGCGTGATCGCGGAACGTAGCGCGCGGTTTCGGGCCAGGAGAGAACGGTGCGGAGACTCGTGGAAGGGTGTGGAAGCCGTGGGAATCTCGCCGTCGGAGTACCTGCTTCGTGAGCTGAGGCGACGCCGGATGGCCGCCGGGTTGACCCAGGCGCAGCTCGGTGAGCTGGTCTTCTGCTCGGACTCCCAGGTGAGCGCGATCGAGACCGGGACGAAGCCACCCACCCCGCCCTACCTGACCGCCGTCGACAGGGCGCTGGACACCGGCGGATACTTCACGACGCTCTGGAACGAACTGGTCAAGGGCGACGGCGCGCCGGTCTGGCTGCGCGAGCTGATACAGATCGAGCGGGACGCGACCGCTCTGCGCTGGTACGAGCACGCCTTCGTGCCGGGACTACTCCAGACCGAGGCGTACGCCCGAGCGACCTTCCGGGCGGCGCGGACGCCGGTCGCCGAGTTGGACCAGCGGGTAGCCGCGCGGATGGAGCGGCAGGCGGTGCTCGCCCGGGAGCCGAGCCCTCTGCTCTTCGTGGTGCTGGACGAGATGGTCGTCCGGCGGGCGTGCGGCGGTCCCGACGTGATGGCCGAGCAGTTCGAACACCTGCTGACCTGCGCCGAGCAGCCGCATATCCAGGTGCAGGTCGTGCCGATGTCTGCTGGTATCTACTCAGGACTGGCGGGAGCGTTCATTCTGGCCGATCTGCCCGACGGCTCGCGTGCGGGCTACGTGGACAATCAGCTGGCCGCGCAGATCGTGGGGCAGCCGGATCTGGTTGCTAGCCTGGGCGTGTCGTGGGATGCGGTCCGCGGCGAAGCCCTCCCGTTGGGGCAATCACTCGACGTACTCAGGGAAGCGGCGAAGGCATGGACATCCTGACCGGTGCGCGCTGGCGCAAGTCGTCCCGTTCGTCGACGAACGGCGGGGCCTGCGTCGAGGTTGCCGACAACCTGCCCGGCGTCGTCGGCGTACGGGATTCGAAGGACCCCACCGGCCCCGCGCTGGTCTTCACCCCGACCGCCTGGCGGGCCTTCCTCGCCGAAATCAGCGACCGCGCCTGACTACCCGGCTCGCCGCCCGGGTGCCCGCCCCGCCGGCAGCGGTCAGACCCGTTCGACGACGACCACCGGGATCTCCCGCTCGGTCTCCTTCTGGTAGCGGGCGTACGTCGGGAAGACCTCGGTCATCACCTGCCACAGCCCGGGCCGCTCCTCGGCCGTGGCGGTGCGCGCCGTGCCCCGGAACTTCTCGGCCCCGACCTGCACCTCCACCTGCGGGTCGGCGCACAGGTTGAGATACCAGGCGGGGTGCCGTGCCGCCCCGCCGTTCGACGCCACCAGCAGGTAGCGGTCGCCGTCGCGGCCGTAGATGAGCGCGGTGCGCCGCAGCGTGCCCGAGCGGCGCCCCCGGGTGGTGAGCAGCAGGCTGTCGTAGCCGTGGAACTTTCCGCCGTCGGCGCCGTCGGTCTCCAGGTAGCGCCGCACGTGGCTGGCCACCCACTCCACCGGACTGTCCTGAATGGTTTCCCCCATCGGCCCAGCCTAGCGGTCGCGCCGCGACGGCGAGGGCCCCGCGCCGGGACGGTCAGGGGTCCGTGAGCAGCAGCCAGTCGTCGTCGAGCGGGGCGACGGTCGTGCCCTCGGGCCAGGCATGCGAGCCGGCGGCCGTCGCCCGCGCCTGGTCGACCAGGAAGCTGCGGGCGAAGCTCGCCCCGTCGAAGGTGACCGGGCCGTGGAAACGGGCCCGGCCGAAGTTCGCTGCCCCCTCGAACCGGGCCCGCTCGAACCAGGTCTGGTCACCGAACTCGGTCCACCGGAACAGGGCCATGTCCGCGAAGCGGGTCTGCCGGAACCCGGCGTAGCCGGTGAAGGTGGCGTGGTCCAGCGAGACCCCGCTCAGGAAGACCGCCTCGCGGAAGGTCGCGCTGTCGGTGAATCGGGACGCGTCGAAGCTCGCCGTCCGGTGGAAGGTGACGCCCCGGAAGGAGGCTCGGGCGACGGTGGCGTGCCGGCACGACAGCCCGCCGGCGAGGTCGGCGCGGTCGAAGCTGACCCGGCCGGTGATCCGGGCGCGGTCGAGGACGATCTCGGCGTCGCCGCGCAGGTCGTCGCAGGTGAGGTCCGCGAAGGTCGCGCCGAGCGCGAGCCGCCCGCGCACGGTCGCGCCGACCAGGCTGGTGGTGCCGGCGCAGACCGCGCCGGTGAGGTCCGCGTCGTCCAGGGTGCAGCCGGTCGCGTCGAACCCGTCGAGCCGGGCGCCGGTCAGGTCCAGCCTGACCCCGGGCCAGTAGGCGTCGTCGTCCGCGCGCAGGTGCCGGGTCAGGACCCGCTGGGCGGTGCGGCGCACCTCCGCCTCGCGCGCGTCGTCCTCCGGCGCCGGCATCCGCAGGTACGCGCAGAGCACCGCCACGATCGTCTCCCGCTGGGCGGGATTGTCCTGCCCGAGCCGCTCCAGGGCGTGCAGGCCGCCCAGGCGTACGGCGGCGTTGTCGTTGCCGAGCAGCGCGACGGCGCTGGTGTACAGCTCGGTCAGCCGGCGCTCGGCGGCGTCGTGCTCGGCGGCCTCGGCCTGCCGCTCCTGGTGGTGCTGCCCGGCCTCGGCGACCGCCTCCGCGTGCGCCTGCACCCGTTCCCGGTGCGCCTGGTCCTGCGCGGCGACGGCCTCCTGGTGCCGCTGGGTGCGTTCGCCGATCCACTGTCGCCGGGCGGCCAGCAGCAGGGCGAGCCCGCCGCCGGTGCCGGCGACCACGGTCAACCCGGTGCGGATGGCGTCGATGCGCAGCGTCGCGCGGGTGTCCGGCTGGGCGGCGCGGTCGGCCTCGCCGAGCAGCCAGTCGAGCACCAGCCAGCCGAGCAGCGCGGCGACCAGCAGCCCGACGAGCACCAGCCACCACGGCATCACCCGCAGGGGCTCTTCGCGGGGCGGTGTCGAGCGCACGGATCACAGCATGCCACCGCACCAGCTCCGGCGGGGGCGCCGTCCCCTGTGGACTTTCCGGGCGCACGACCTGCCGCGATCCGCTCCGTGTTGCGGTGACGGGCCGCGTGGGTAGGTCATGCGGCGACGATTGGTTGTTCGACCGGGTGAACGACCTGGCGGCAGTCGCGAAAGACGAGGATGACATGGAGTTTCTAGCCAGTCCCGAGCTGTGGATCGCATTCGCGACGCTGCTCCTGCTGGAGATCGTGCTGGGCGTCGACAACGTGGTGTTCATCTCGATCCTGGCCGGGCGGTTGCCCGAGCACCAGCAGGCCCGCGCCCGCACGATCGGGCTCTCGCTGGCCCTGGTGACGCGGCTGATCCTGCTGGCGTCGCTGTCCTGGGTGATCGGGCTGACCGCACCGCTGTTCACGGTGCTGGGTCAGGAGATCTCCGGGCGGGACCTGATCCTGCTACTGGGCGGATTGTTCCTTCTGGGCAAGGCCACCTACGAGATCCACGAGCACCTGGAGGGGGAGGAGCACGCCAAGTCGGGCAAGGTCGCCTCGTTCGGCGCGGTGATCGCCCAGATCCTCGTCCTCGACGTGGTGTTCTCCCTCGACTCGGTGATCACCGCCGTCGGCATGGTCGACCAGCTGTTCATCATGGTCGCGGCGGTGATCATCGCCATGATCGTCATGTTGGTGTCGGCCGGCGCCATCAGCCGGTTCGTCAACGAGCACCCGACGGTGAAGATGCTCGCCCTGTCGTTCCTGCTGCTCATCGGGGCCAGCCTGGTCGCCGAGGGCTTCGACCAGCACATCCCGAAGGGCTACGTGTACGGCCCGATCGCCTTCTCGATCTTCGTCGAGTTCCTCAACCTGCGGGCCCGCAAGAAGCGCCAGGAGGCGAAGCCGGTGCACCTGCACCCGACGTACGTCAAGAACGGCCAGGCCCAGCCTGAGCCGGAGCCGATGACGCCGGCCGGCTGACCGACGGGGCTCCGACGCCGCTCCCGCCCACCCGGGCGGGGGCGGCGTTCGTCGTGGTTGGACGGAGGGCGGGCGGGCGCGGGATGTTCCGGGGGCCACGCGGGAGCTACCCGCGCGTAACTTTCCATTGACGTTTCCGGATTGTGGCGGGCATCATCGTGTACACGATCGATCGGAACCACCCCCGCCCCGCCCGGTGCCACCGGGTTCCTCCATGGGAGGTGCAGCTTTGCTGCTCCGAAAGATCGTCCCCGTCCTCGCCGTCACGGTCGCCGCCGTCCTCGCCGCCCCCGCCGTCGCCGTCGCGGCCCCCGACCGGCCCGCGGCCAGCGCAAGCGCCACCGCCGCCGTAGCCGGGGAACGCGTCACCAGCACCGCCGCCGAGATCGCCGCCGCCGCGGCAGCCAACCCCGTCATCGTCGTCGGTGGCCTCAGCGGCATCGCCTCCGCGTACGAGCCGCTGGCCTCCCGGCTGCGCGTCGACGGGTACCGGGTCTGGGTCTACCAGCTGCCCAACCTCGGGCTCGGCGACATCCCCACCTCGGCCCGCGCGTTCAGCAGCTTCGTCGGGCAGGTCCGCGCGTCGACCGGCGCGGCCAAGGTCGACGTCGTCGCCCACTCCGAGGGCGGCCTGGTGTCCCGGTACTTCATCAAGAACCTTGGCGGGACCAGCAGCGTCGACCGCTACGTCAGCCTCGGCACCCCGCAGTACGGCACGTACGTGGCCAACATCGTGAAGTTCCTCGGCCTGGGCAGCTGCGCCGGCATCGTCGCCTGCCAGCAGATGTCGATCGGCTCGTCGTTCCTCGCCGGCCTCAACGCAGGCGACGACACCCCCGGCACGGTCCGCTGGACGGCGGTGCGCACCCTCCAGGACGAGCTGGTGCGCCCCGTCGACAACGCCAAACTGGCCGACGGAGTGACAAACGTGCTGATCCAGTCGGCGTGCCCCCTGCGGGTCGTCGGGCACCTCGGCCTGGTGCTCGACGGCACCACCTACACGGTGATCCGGCAGGCCCTACGCGATCAGCCGATCCGCCCCAACTGCTTCGCCCTGTAGCGCTCGCGTGGGGCGGCCGGCCGTGTGCCGCCCGCCCCACTGCCACGTCGTCAGGCGGCCTCGGCGAGGGCCGCGTACTCGTCGTCGGTCAGCCGCACCTCGGCGGCGGCCACGTTCTCCTCCAGGTGCGCCACCGACGACGTGCCCGGGATCGGCAGCATCACCGGTGACCGGCGCAGCAGCCAGGCGAGCGCGAGCTGGGCGGGCGTCGCGCCGTGCCCGGTGCTGATCGCGTCCAGCGGACCGCCCGGCCGCGCCAGGTTGCCGGTGGCGATCGGGAACCAGGGGATGAACGCGAGGTCGTTGCGCTCGCAGTGCTCCAGGACGGCCTCCGCGCTGCGGTCCGCCAGGTTGTAGAGGTTCTGCACCGAGACGATCGGGGTGACGGCGCGGGCCGCCTCGATCTGCTCGACGGTCACCTCGGACAGGCCGATGTGCCGGATCTTGCCCTCCTGCTTGAGCAACGCCAGCTCCCCGAGCTGGTCGGCGAGCGGCACCTGCGGGTCGATCCGGTGCAGCTGGTAGAGCCCGATCGCCTCCAGGCCGAGGTGCCGCAGGCTCAGCTCGCACTGCTGGCGCAGGTACTCCGGGCGCCCCACCGGACGCCAGTCGCTTGGGCCGGAGCGGGTCAGGCCGGCCTTGGTCGCGATGACCAGGTCGTCGGCGTACGGGTGCAGGGCCTCCCGGATGAGCAGCTCGCTGACGAAGGGCCCGTAGGAGTCGGCCGTGTCGATGAACGTCACGCCCAGCTCGTACGCCCGGCGCAGCACCCGCACGGCCTCGGCCGGGTCCTTCGGGTCGCCCCACACACCGGGGCCGGTGAGCTGCATCGCCCCGTAGCCGAGCCGGTCGACCTGGAGGTCGCCCCCGATCCGGTACGTCCCCGAGGCCTTCGCGGGCTGCTTGCCGGCGTCATTCGTCATGCGTGGATTCCCATCCTGTCGTCCGTCTCCGGCGGTCGATCCCACCACCGAGAGGCTTTCCCGCCGATCATCGCCCGCACCACCGCCGGGGCGGATCGAGACCGGGATCACCCGGGCCGCACGTGCACCGGGGCTGGCAGGTGATCGAGGTGGGTGTGCCGGAAGGGCCGGGTCAGCGGGCACGGGTCCAGCCCCAGCGCGTCGAGGATCGCCACGTGCTGGCACTCGGCGAACAGCCGGGGCGCGTCGTCGAGCGGCACCTCCCCGCGCAGGGCCGCGCCGAGCGCGGCGACGTCGACCGCGCCGACCCCCAGCGGCGCGAACACGGCCGGGTCGTCCCCGCTCGGGCCGGGCGGCGGCGGGGCGTCGAGCGGATGGATCGTGCCGTCGAAGCCGGCGAGGACCTCGTTGTCGTCGTCGTCCCAGTATTCCGTCACCCAGCCCCGGTCGGAGAGGTAACGGTGCGTCTCCCGGCCGTCGACATGCAGGGTGGCGGTCATGACGCTGGAGTCGAAGACGTCGAAGGTGACCGCCGGCTCGCGCGTGAGCAGGGTGATCAGCTGCGCCAGGTCGTCGACCTCGGCGTAGCCGCTCTCCTCCTCCTCGCGCGGGACGACCGCCCAGCGGCGCTCGCCGACCCGCGTCACGTACGCCTCGGTGCCGACGTCGGTCAGCACCCTGCGAATCTCCGTCAGCTCGCCCACGGCCAGGATCGTCTGGTAGCTCGTGCCCACGCCTGCAGCGTAGGACGGGGGTCGGACAGCGCCCGGCCGCCGCGTTCCGTGTGCGCCGCCCGCGTCCTGCCCCCAAGCCGCCGGCGCCTTGCCCGCCGCGCCCGCTGGGCTGCGGAAACGGCGCGAGTGGGCCGCAATCGTGCCGGGCGGCCGGCGAAGTTGCCCGGAGCACCCGTGCCGGCCGGCTGCCCGTGCGACGCTGGGCCGTGCCGGCTCGACGTCGACCACGGGCGTACGCCCCGCCGGTCGACCGAGCGCACGTCGCCGCGTGCGGCGCGACGCGGGAGGGGAGCGCCATGACGGGAGTGCCGCAGGTCGACTTCGCGCTCGACACGTACGAATGCATCGTGCTGTATCCCGGCGCGGCCGGGCGGGCGCTGCCGGCGGAGACGGTGCAGCGGTTGCAGGCCGAGCACCTGGCGCACATGCAGGCCCTGCAACGGCGGGGGATCATCCTGGTCGCCGGCTCGGTGGACGGCCCGGCCCGCGAACCGGACCCGCCGATCGGCTTCGGCCTGGCCCGCACCGGCTCCGTGGACGACGTGCGCAGCGTGATGGAGGCCGACCCGGCCGTCCAGGCGGGGCTCTACCGGGTGGACGTGCTGACCTTCCTCTGCCCGGAGGGCTCGCTGGAATTCCCGCTGGTCAAGACGCAGAGCTGAGGGGCTTGGCTCTGAGACTCGGCCGTCCTGTATCCCACGTGTGGCGTGCGGCCGGTCAGCCGGAGGTGTCGGCGAGCTGGTTGACGAGGAAATCGAGTCGCTCCTCCTGGCTGTCCGGGGGGATACGGCCGCTGCCCGACAGGGTGGCGATGCCGTGCACCGCACTCCAGATGACCTCGGCGGCCAGTTCGCGTTGCGTGTTGTCCGGGCGGTAGCAGCTGACGAATTCGTCGAAGGCCGCGCGCAGCGGGGGCGGTGTCTCGGCGTGCGCGAACTTCACGTCGGTCGGCATGACGAACATTGCCTGGTAGAGGGCGGGTCGCTGGGCGGCGAACTCCAGGTAGGCGCGGCAGACGGCGCGCAGGGTCTGCGGTGGCTCGGGGCTGGCCAGTCGCGCCCGGCGCAGGTCGGCGGCGAGCTCGCCGAAGCCGTCGATCGCGACAGCCCGGACGATGGCGTCCTTGCCGCTGAAATGGCTGTAGAGCACGGGCTGGCTGTACTCGACACGCTCGGCGAGCCGTCGCGTCGTCATCGCCTCCCATCCCTCGGCCTCGGCGAGTTCTCGAGCCGCGGTGATGATCAGCTGATGACGTTGGGCGCGTTCTCGGTCACGGCGCTTCTCGGAGGCAGACATGACGTCATCCTAACAGCGCTAGACATTCTGTCGAAGATAGCGCTATCTTCGACACGAGAACTAGCGTCGCTAGATTTTCGGTAGGCGCTGTTACCGAGAGGACTTCACCATGCTTTCCAACGTCGCCACCGCGCTCGCCGGACTGATCGGCGTGGGCGTCATCTTCATGGGCGCACTCGCCTTCCGGGCGCCGCAGGCCGCAGTTGGCTTCGGCATTCCCGGCACCCCGACCGAGGACCGCAGCTTCCAGGCGTGGCTGACCGTCAAAGCCGTACGCGACATGGCCTGCGGGCTCTTCATCTTCATCCTGGTGGCCAACGGGTCACCCCACCTGCTGGGCTGGTTCATGCTGGCCGCCACCTGCATCCCCGTGGGCGACGCGTTGATCGTGCTGCGCAGCAACGGGCCCAAGGCTGCGGTCTACGGCGTCCACGGCGCCACCGCCCTGGTGATGTTGGCGATCAGCGTGCTCCTGCTCGTCGCGTAACCGCCTGGACGTCCGTTCGCGCCGGGGGCGTACGATTCCCCGCGCGCGGTCGCCGATGCCCGCCGCCTCAACGTTCCGGCGTGGGTTCCGCCCGCCGGCTGCGCGCGTGACGCGCGTCGTTGGACAATGTTCCGCAGTCCGCAAGGGGTCGGCCCACAGCCAGACCCGGAGGAGAGACTAGCCTGATGGGCGTGACACGCCGCGCGAAGATCGTTTGCACTCTTGGTCCTGCCACCTCGTCGCCGGAGCGCATCCGGGGCCTCGTCGAGGCCGGCATGAACGTGGCGAGACTCAACTTCAGCCACGGCAGCCACGAGGATCACGAGGCGGTGTACCGGCTGGTCCGCGAGGCCGCGGAAGCGGCCGGCCGGCCCGTGGCCGTGCTCGCCGACCTCCAGGGCCCGAAGATCCGGCTCGGCCGGTTCGCCGACGGCCCGCACGAGTGGCGCACCGGCGACTCGGTCGTCATCACCGGTGACGACGTGCTCGGCACCAAGGAACGGGTCTCCTGCACCTACCGCAAGCTTCCGCAGGAGGTCAAGCCCGGCGACCGGCTGCTGATCGACGACGGCCGGGTCGCCGTCGAGGTCACCGACGTCACCGGCAACGACATCCGCTGCCTGGTCACCGAGGGCGGCCCGGTCTCCAACAACAAGGGCGTCTCGCTGCCGAACGTGGCGGTCAGCGTGCCGGCGATGTCCGACAAGGACGCCGAGGACCTGCGTTTCGCCCTCGGCCTGGGCGTCGACCTGATCGCGCTCTCCTTCGTCCGCTCGGCGGACGACATCAAGCTGGTGCACGGCATCATGGCCGAGGAGGGCGTGCACCGGCCGGTGCTGGCCAAGGTGGAGAAGCCCGAGGCGGTCGACTGCCTGGAGCAGATCGTGCTGGCCTTCGACGGCGTCATGGTCGCCCGCGGCGACCTTGGCGTGGAGTTGCCGCTCGACCAGGTGCCGCTGGTGCAGAAGCGCGCCGTGCAGCTCTGCCGGGAGAACGCCAAGCCGGTCATCGTGGCCACCCAGATGCTCGACTCCATGATCGAGAACTCCCGGCCGACCCGCGCCGAGGCCTCCGACGTGGCCAACGCCGTGCTCGACGGCGCGGACGCGGTGATGCTCTCCGGCGAGACCAGCGTCGGCAAGTACCCGGTGCTCACCGTCAGCACCATGGCGAAGATCGTCACCACCACCGAGTCCGGCTCGATCGGCGTGCCGCGCCTCCAGCACGACCCCCGTACGCACGGTGGCGCGCTGACCGTCGCCGCCTCCTCGATCTCCCGGGCCATCGGCGCGAAGGCCCTGGTCGCCTTCTCGCAGACCGGCGACACCGTGCGGCGGCTGTCCCGGCTGCACTGCGACCTGCCGCTGCTCGCGTTCACCCCGGTGCCCGAGGTGCGCAACCAGCTCGCCCTCTCCTGGGGCGTCGAGACGTTCCTGATGCCGTTCGTCGAGCACACCGACGACATGTTCCGCCAGGTCGACCAGGCGCTGCTCGGGCTCGACCGGGCCAACCCCGGCGACTACGTGGTGATCGTCGCCGGTAGCCCGCCCGGCACCCCCGGCTCGACCAACACGCTGCGCGTACACCAGCTCGGATCGCTGGTCGACGCGGCGTCGGCGCGGGCCTTGCAGTGAGCGACGCGGACGTCGCGGTCGGGCAGGCCGCGGTCGACCAGCTCCTGGAGGTGCTCGACCTGGAGCACACCGGCGGGATGACCTTCCGGGGGATGAGCCCCCCGGTCGGTCCCCAGCGGGTGTACGGCGGCCAGGTCGCCGGCCAGGCGCTGGTCGCCGCCGGACGCACCGTCGACCCGGCCCGCTTCGTGCACTCCCTGCACGGCTACTTCGTGCGGCCCGGCGACCCGGCCGAGCCGATCGTCTACGAGGTGGAGAACGTCCGCGACGGCCGCTCCTTCTCGGTGCGCCGCTCGGTGGCGCTCCAGCACGACAAGCCGATCTTCTTCATGTCGGCGTCGTTCCAGCGGACGGAGGAGGGCCTGGACCACCAGGCCCCCACCCCGCCCGACGTGCCGGGGCCGGACGAGGTCCCGACGATGGCCGACCGGCTCGCCCGCTACCCGGAGCGGCTCGGCATCTGGGCGCAGATCCCGCGCCCGATCGACGTCCGCTACGTCGGCGAGCCCGGCTGGGTACGCCCCGGCGACCGCCCCGCAGACCCCCACCAGCGGGTCTGGATGCGCATCGACGGCAAGCTGCCCGAGGATCCGCTGCTGCACGCCTGCGCGCTGACGTACGCCTCCGACCTGACGCTGCTCGACTCGGTGCTCTCCGTGCACGGCGAGGTCTGGGGCCCAGGCGGCGTGGTCGGGGCCAGCCTCGACCACGCGCTCTGGTTCCACCGGCCGTTCCGCGCCGACGAGTGGTTCCTCTACGACTGCTGGAGCCCGTCGGCCTCCGGCGCCCGGGGGCTCGCCACCGGCCGCATGTTCACCACCGACGGGCACCACATCGCCAGCGCCGTGCAGGAGGGGCTGCTGCGCCGCGTCGGCGACTGACCGTCCGACGGCGGGGTGCGGTGGCCGGCCTCGGGCCGCTGCTGGCCATCGTGGCGCGGCCCGCCGTCGTGGCGCGGCCCGGTCCCGTCGGGTGCTGGCCGTCGTGGCGCGGCCCGGTCCCGTCGGGTTCGCCACCAGGGTCGTCTCCGACGCCGCCGGCGCATCGCCACTGGCCGATCGGTCGAGGGGTGATCGTCCGGGCGGGTCGGTCAGGCGACTAACCTTGCCGTATGCGCCTCTCCGCCCGGGTCGACTACGCCCTCCGCGCGGTCGCCGAGCTCGCCTCGGTGACCGCCGACGCCGGGCCCGGGCGAAGCCGGCCCGTGACCGCCGACCAGATCGCCCGCGCCCAGGAGATCCCGCCGAAGTTCCTGGAGAGCATCCTGCTGCAACTGCGCCGGGGCGGCATCGTGCAGGCCCAGCGCGGCCCGGAGGGCGGCTACTGGCTGGCGCGACCGGCCGGGGAGATCTCGCTGGCCGAGGTGATCCGGGTGATCGACGGCCCGCTCGCGCACGTACGCGGACAGCGGCCCGAGGAACTCGGCTACCACGGGGCGGCACGCGCCCTCCAGGAGGTCTGGATCGCCCTGCGGGCCAGCGAGCGCGAGATCCTGGAACTGGTCACCATCGCCGACGTGGCCGGCGGCACCCTGCCGGGTCGGGTCGTCGAACTGGCCGCCGACCCCCGCGCCTGGACCTGACCCGCACCGCTTCCGGATCGCGCTCGTCGCCGGACTCGTTCCGCAGTTCCGGTGCGCCCCGGGAGCCGAGCCTCACCTGGTCCGGCGCCTGAGGGCCTCGCGGTCCGGCGTAGTCCCGGGCCTGGCCTGGTGCCGCATCCCCGCCGGACTCCTCTCCGCTCCGCCTCGTGCTCCTCTACGCTCCGCATCGTGCTCGTCGCCGCCCCGGCCGGGCGGCGTCTGTCGTCTCACTGACCGGTTGGAGGCTTGACCGGGGCCCGCCCCGTGCCGCATTGTCGACCAAGTCGATAGGAGATGCCGAAAAGTCAGGGGGCGCTCGTGCGCAAGCTGCTGGTCCTCGCGCTGGTCGGGCTCGCCGCGCAACTCGTCGACGGCGCGCTCGGCATGGCGTACGGGCTGACCTCCTCCACGTTGCTGCTGCTCGTCGGGGTGGCGCCGGCCGCCGCGTCGGCGTCCGTGCACCTGGCCGAGATCGGCACCACGCTCGCCGCCGGGGTGTCGCACTGGCGGTTCGGCAACGTCGACTGGCGGGTGGTCGGCCGGATCGCCTTCCCCGGCGCCGTGGGCGCGTTCGCCGGCGCGACCTTCCTCAGCTCGATCTCCACCGAGTCGGCCGCCCCGTGGATGGCCGGCATCCTGTTCACCCTCGGCGCGTACCTGCTGGTGCGCTTCTCCCGGCCGCTGCGCACCGACCGGCGCGGCGGCCAACTGCGCAGCCGCTTCCTCGGCCCGCTCGGCCTGGTCGCCGGCTTCGTCGACGCCACCGGCGGCGGCGGGTGGGGCCCGGTCGCCACGCCGGCCCTGCTGGTCAGCGGGCGGATGGAGCCGCGCAAGGTGATCGGCTCGGTCGACACGTCCGAGTTCGTGGTCGCCGGCGCCGCCAGCCTCGGCTTCCTGATCGGCCTCGGCTCCGAGGGCTTCCTGCTGCCCATGGTGGCCGCGCTGCTCGTCGGCGGTTTGATCGCCGCCCCGATCGCGGCCTGGCTGGTGCGCATCGTCCCCGCCCAACTGCTCGGCGCGACTATCGGCGGCGTCATCGTGCTGACCAACGCCCGTACGCTGATGCGCTCGGCCGACCTCGGCGGCCCGGCCCGGCCGGCCGTCTACGCGCTGCTGGCCGTCGCCTGGGCCGCCGCCCTGGCACTGGCCGTGCGGGCACTGCTGCGCACCCGCCGCCAGCGCGCCGTCGCCGCCACCGCCCTCGCCGCCACCGCCCTCGCGGCCGACGCCCCGATCCCGGCGACCGAGCGCCCGTTCTCGGCCGACGCCCCCTCGACGGAGTCCCCGGCGGCTGCCCCGGCTGGGGACCGTCTCCCGATGGCTGTCCCCGCGACGGCTGCCCCGGCCGGGGACCCGCTGCCGACCTCGGCGGCGGTCCCCTCGCTCAACAACCGCTGACCCCCGCCCCGACGCCGCCCGCCCTGCCCCGCATCGCATCGTGTCGTGTCGTGTCGTGTCGTGTCGTGTCGTGTAGATCTTGGTAGAAACGTGCCCCTCCAGGGGCCGATTCCTACCAAGATCTCTAGCCGCCCCGCACCCGCCCCGGCAGCACGGCCGGCGCAGCAGGTTAGCGCAGCCGTGCCGTTAGCGCGATCGGCCAGCGCCGCCAACCGGCCGCCGCCCGCACCCGCACCCGCACCGGCACCGGCACCCGCCCCCGCAGCGGGCGGTCAGCGGGGGAGGAGGGCCGTCGCGGCGTCGGTGAGGAGGGTCCACGCCTCGTCGACGTGGACCTCGGTGCTCTGCGGGGAGCCGACGGCCAGGCGCAGCGTGTAGCGGCCGTTCACCCGGGTGTGCGTCAGGTGCACCCGGCCCGTGGCGTTGACCCGGGCCAGCAGCTCCGCGTTGACCTCGTCGTCCGCCGCCAGCCGGAAGCACACCAGCGAGTACGGGTGCGCCCCCACAAGCGTGAACCGGTCGTCGGCGCGGACCCGGTCGGCGAACCGGGCGGCGAGCGCCACGCCGGAGCGGATGTGCGCGCGCAGCCCCTCGGCGCCGTACCAGCGCAGCACGAACCAGAGCTTCAGCGCCCGGAACCGGCGGCCCAGCGGCACCTGCCAGTCCCGGTAGTCGATCACCGCGCCGGACTCGGTGGCGGCGTTGCGCAGGTACTCAGGCAGCACGCTCAGCGCCTCGATCAGCTCCGCCGTGTCGGCCACCCAGAACGCGTCGCAGTCGAAGCCGGTGAGCAGCCACTTGTGCGGGTCGAAGCAGTACGAGTCGGCGTACTCCAGGCCGGCGTGCCCGAACCGCAGCTCCGGGCAGACCGCCGCCGCTCCCGCGTACGCGGCGTCGACGTGCAGGAAGACCCCGTACTCGGCGCAGATCGCGCCGATCTGCGGCAGCGGGTCGATCGCGGTCGTGGAGGTGGTGCCGACGGTGGCCACCACGATCGCCGGGACCACGCCGGCCGCCAGGTCCGCCTCGATCGCCGCGCGCAGCGCCGCCGGGGACATCGCCTGCGTCTCCGGGTCGACCTCGACCGGCCGTACGCCGTCGGCGCCCAGCCCGGCGATCCGGGCGGCCTTCTCGATGGACGAGTGGCCCTGGGTGGAGGCGTAGGCGCGGTAGCGGCGGTCGACGCCGACCTCCCGCCACCGGCCGCCGCCGGCGCGGTGCAGCGCGACCAGGGTCGCCACCAGCGTCGCCGAGGACGCCGAGTCCTGGATCACCCCGCCGCCGCCGGAGCCGGAGCGGAACCGCTTCGGCAGGTCCAGCAGGTCGGCGAGCCAGTCCAGCAGCACCGTCTCCAGTTCGGTGCACGCCGGCCCGGTCGCCCAGAGCATCCCCTGCACGCCCAGCCCGGCGCTGACCAGGTCGCCGAGCACGCTGGGTCCCGAGGTGTTGGCCGGGAAGTAGCCGAAGAAGCCCGGGTGCTGCCAGTGCGTCAGCCCCGGCGTGATCAAGGTGTCCAGGTCGGCCAGGACGGCCTCCACCGGCTCGCCGTGCTCGGGCGGGCCGACGGGCAGCCGGGCGGCCACCGTCCCGGGCGGGTCCTGCGAGGTCACCGGACGCCGCTCCAGCGTCGCCCAGTAGTCGGCGATCCAGTCCACCACGGCGTGCCCGGCGCGTCGGAACTCGTCCGGGGTCATGTGCTCAGCCACGCCCTGAGTCGATCAAGAATCCGGGCCGGGGGCAAGGGAAGTGCCTGGTGCCCCCCGCCACGGGGGACACCCGGAGCAGGGCGGCGGGAGGACGGATTGTCCGCTGAAAGCGCTTGCCCTAGCATCGCAGGTGCGCGGAGCCACCCCTCGACGCCGCCCGCCGGAGCACCGACGCCGCACTGCCGGCGCCGGGGTGCCGACACCGGAGCGGCGGCGTCGACACCGACGCCGCACCGACGGCATCGGACCACCGCCGCAAGCGCGGCGTGTCCTCCCGCCGGCCCGGGCAGGCCGACGGCGACGGTCGCCGCGCGCCCAACCTCCCCGGAGGCCACTCCCCATGCCCGTCACCCACCGCCGCGTCGTGCTGCTCGCCGCGGCCGCCGCGGCCGCACTCGCCGCCGGTACGCTCCCGACCCTCACCGCCTCGGCTGCCGCCGCCGGCTGCCGCGTCGAGCACCGGATCACCAACCAGTGGCCCGGCGGCTTCGGCGCCGACGTCACCGTCACCAACCTGGGCGACCCGGTGGACGGCTGGGCCCTCACCTGGTCGTACACCGCCGGCCAGCGGGTCACCCAGGCGTGGAGCGCCGTCGTCGACCAGTCCGGCGCCCAGGTGACCGCCCGCAACGTCGACTACAACGCGGTGATCGCCACCGGCGCCAGTGCCGCGTTCGGCTTCACCGGCTCCTGGGACGGCAGCAACCCGGCGCCGACCAGCTTCGCCCTCAACGGCACCGTCTGCACCGGCGCCGCGCCCACCAGCGGCCCGACCACCCCGCCGCCGCCGAGCACCCCGCCGCCCACGACCCCGCCACCCACCACGCCGCCGCCGACCACCCCGCCGCCGGCCGGGGCGGTGCAGATGGAGGACCTCGACCGGGGACTGGTCAGCGTCCGCTCCGGCAGCGGCAACCTGGTCTCCTGGCGGCTGCTCGGCACCGAGACGACCGGGGTGGCCTTCAACCTCTACCGCGGCGCGACCAGGGTCAACGGCAGCCCGATCACCGGGGCGACCAACTACCTCGACAACGGCGCGGCGGCCGACGCGACCTACACCGTGCGCGCCGTCGTCGGCGGCACCGAACAGGCCGCCTCCGCAGCCGCGCTCCGGTTCCCCGCCGGCTACCTCGACGTGCCGTTGCAGGTGCCGGCGGGCGCGAGCACGCCGAGCGGCGAGAGCTACACGTACTCCGCGAGCGACGCCTCCGTGGGCGACCTCGACGGCGACGGGGACTACGAGTTCGTGGTCAAGTGGGAGCCGTCCAACGCCAAGGACAACTCCCAGTCCGGCTACACCGGCAACGTGTACGTCGACGCGTACACCCTCACCGGCACCCGGCTGTGGCGCGTCGACCTGGGCCGCAACATCCGGGCCGGGGCCCACTACACCCAGTTCCAGGTGTACGACTACGACGGCGACGGCCGCGCCGAGGTGGCCATGAAGACCGCCGACGGCACCCGCTCCGGCACCGGCCAGGTGATCGGCTCCGCCACCGCCGACCACCGCAACTCCAGCGGGTACGTCCTCGCCGGCCCCGAGTACCTGACCATGTTCGACGGCCGCACCGGCGCGGTCCTCTCCACCGTCAGCTACGACCCGCCGCGGGGCACCGTCTCCTCCTGGGGCGACAACTACGGCAACCGGGTCGACCGCTTCCTCGCCGCCACCGCCCACCTCGACGGGCAGCGCCCCTCCCTGGTGATGGCCCGCGGCTACTACACCCGGGCGGTCGTGGCGGCCTGGGACTTCCGCGACGGCACCCTGCGCAAGCGGTGGACCTTCGACTCCAACGCCTCGGGCAACGGCGCCGCCTACGGCCAGGGCAACCACAACCTCTCCGTCGCCGACGTCGACGCGGACGGCCGCCAGGAGATCGTGTACGGGTCGGCCACCATCAACGACGACGGCCGCCTGATGTACGCCACCGGCTTCGGCCACGGCGACGCCCTGCACGTCGGCGACCTCGTCCCCGGCCGCGCCGGCCTGGAGGTCTTCACCATCCACGAGTCCGGCAACCAGCCGGCGGCCGACCTGCACGACGCCCGCACCGGTCAGGTCGTCTGGCAGCGGCCGAACAACGGGGGAGTCGAGGGCCCCGGCCGGGGCGTCGCCGCCGACATCCACGCCGGCAGCCCCGGCGCCGAGTTCTGGGGCGCCGGCACCCACATGGGCGACCTCTACAGCGCCACCGGGGCCGTCGTCGGGCGCCGGCCGTCCTCGGCGAACTTCCTCGCCTGGTGGGACGGCGACCCCGTGCGGGAGTTGCTCGACGGCACCCGCATCGACAAGTACGGCACCGGGGGCGACACCCGCCTGCTGACCGCCAGCGGCGTGGCGACGAACAACGGCACCAAGTCCACCCCGGCGCTCTCCGCCGACCTGTTCGGCGACTGGCGGGAGGAGGTCGTCTGGCGCACCAGCGACAGCCGCGCCCTGCGGATCTACAGCACGCCCACGCCCACCGGCACCCGGATCCACACGCTCATGCACGACCCGCAGTACCGGGTGGCGGTCGCCTGGCAGAACACCGCCTACAACCAGCCCCCGCACCCGGGCTTCTTCCTCGGCGACGGCATGGCCGCCCCGCCCACGCCCAACGTCTACCTGCGGTGAACCGGCGACCGGTCGGCGGTGCCTCGGGGCGCACGGTCGGCCGGTCGCGGGACGGAAAAGGCACCGGGCCGCAGCCGCGGAATCCGCACAGCTCCGGCCCGGTGCCCCACACCGCGGCATCCCCGACCCGTCCCGACCGGGAATGCCGTACCACCACCGAGGTCAAAACTAGGCGGGCCACGCGTCGCCCCGGTGACGCCGACGTGAAGATCGTGTTTCAGCCCTCGCGGCGCAGGCCACCGGCCACGTGCTCGGCGATCAGCTCGTACGAGCGCACCCGGTCGGCCACGTCGTACACCAGCGTGGTCAGCATCAGCTCGTCCGCGCCGGTGCGCGCCAGCAGCTCGCCGAGCTGCCGCCGTACCGTCTCCGGGGAGCCCGTCGCCTGCCCGTCGCGGCGCTGCCGCACGAACTCGCGCTCGGCCTCCGTGTACGGGTACGCCGCCGCCTCGTCGGGCGTCGACAGGGGCTCGGGCCGCCCCGAGCGCAGCCGCAGGAACGACAGCGCCGCCGGCCCCGCCAGCCACTCCGCCCGCTCGTCGGTGTCCGCGCAGACCGCGTTGACGGCCACCATCGCGTACGGCTTCTCCAGCCACCTCGACGGCCGGAAGTGCTGCCGGTACAGCGCCAGCGCGGGCACCGTGTTCTGCGCGCTGAAGTGGTGCGCGAAGGAGAACGGCAGGCCCAGCAGCCCGGCCAGCTGGGCGCTGAACCCGCTGGAGCCGAGCAGCCAGACGGCCGGCTGCTCGCCGAGGCCCGGGGTGGCCGTGATCGGCCCCGGCCGCTCGCCGCTGAAGTAGTTCATCAGGTCCGACAGCTCCCGTGGGAAGCCCTCCGCCGACAGCCCCTCCATCGTCCGGCGCAGCGCCAGCGCGGTCACCTGGTCGGTGCCGGGGGCGCGGCCGATGCCCAGGTCGATGCGGCCCGGGTGCAGCGCTTCGAGGGTGCCGAACTGCTCGGCCACCACCAGCGGCGCGTGGTTGGGCAGCATCACCCCGCCCGAGCCCAGCCGGATCGTCGACGTGTGCGCCGCCAGGTGCGCGAGCAGCACCGCCGGCGCGGAACTCGCGATCGCCGGCATGTTGTGGTGCTCGGCCACCCAGAACCGGCGGTACCCGAGTTCCTCCGTGCGCCGGGCCAGCTCGGTGGTGTGCCGCAGCGCCGCGCCGGCGGTGGCGCCGGCAGCGACCGGGGCAAGATCGAGAACAGACAGCGGTACGTTGATCACAAGGGTGGCCAACCCGTCCCACCTCGGGTTTGTTCCCCGGGGCGATCCGGCTCACGCGCCTGTCGCGGGCCCGCAGCGCGCGTTCAGCCCATGCCGCGGGCCTGCTCGAAGATCAGGCTCGTCTGGGTGTGCTGCACCGCCGGGTCCACGGCCAGGTGGTCCAGCACGAAGTCCCGCAGGGCGTCCGCCGAGGCCGCCCGCACGTGCAGCACGTAGTCCTCCGCGCCTGCCACGTGGAACACCGCCACCACCCCCGGCAGCCGCACCGACCGGGCCCGGAACGCGTCCACCGCCGCCCGCTCGTGCGCGGTCAGCCGCACCGACACCAGCGCCTGCAACGGCAGCCCCACCGCCGCCGGATCGACCTCCGCGTGGAACCCGCGGATCGCCCCGCGCTCCCGCAGGGCGCGGGTGCGGGTCAGGCACGTCGAGGGGGCCACCCCGACCCGCTCGGCGAGGGCGTTGTTCGGCAGGCGGCCGTCGGCGGCCAGCTCCGACAGGATCGCGCGGTCGGTGTCGTCCAGGTCGGCGAACCGCCGCACATCATTCGTAGCAAGGGGCATGGAGGCATCTTCCATCGAACCAGCCCGCGCCTCCAAGGGCAATTACCGAATCATGTTCGGAACTATTGCCGCCCGTTGGCGCTATGTTCGATCCTTCCAGCATGACGACCGTGGACACCAGAGCCGTGCACGCCGGCCGCGACGACCTCGCCGCCCTCGGCGTCCACGTGCCGCCGATCGACTTCTCCACCACCAACCCGCTGCCGTCCGTCGACGCCGGCGGCGACGCGTACGAGGCCCTCGCCACCGGAGGCACCCTCCCCGCCGGCGGCAGCGCCGTCTACCAGCGCCTGTGGAACCCCACCGTGGCCCGCTTCGAGACCGCCCTCGCCGACCTCGAGGACACCACCGACGCCGTCGCCTTCGCCAGCGGCATGGCCGCCCTCACCGCCACCCTGCTCGCCGCCACCCGGGACGGCAGGCGGCACCTCGTCGCCGTCCGCCCCCTCTACGGCGGCACCGACCACGTGCTCGCCACCGGCCTGCTCGGCACCACCGTCACCTGGGCCCGCCCCGACGAGGTCGCCGCCGCCGTCCGCCCCGACACCGCCCTGGTGATCGCCGAGACCCCGGCCAACCCCACCCTCGACCTGGTCGACATCGCCGCCCTCGCCCGCGCCGCCGGCGACGTGCCGCTGCTCGTCGACAACACCGTCGCCACCCCCGTGCTCCAGCAGCCCACCCGGCACGGCGCCACGCTGGTGCTGCACAGCGCCACCAAGAGCATCGGCGGGCACGGCGACGTCCTCGCCGGCGTGGTCGCCTGCGACGCCGACTGGGCCGCCCGGCTGCGCCAGGTCCGCGCGCTCACCGGCGCGATCCTGCACCCCCTCGGCGCGTACCTGCTGCACCGCGGCCTGCAGACCCTGCCGGTGCGGGTGCGTGCCCAGCAGGCCGGCGCCGAGAAGCTCGCCGCCTGGCTCGCCGCCCACCCCGCCGTCGCGCAGGTGCACCACCCGTCGCTGCACGACCCCGCCGGGCTCGTCGGACGGCAGATGAGCGGCCCCGGCAGCCTCCTCGCCTTCGAGGTACGCGGCGGCGCGCCCGCCGCGGCCGCCGTCGCGAACGCCTGCCGGCTGATCACCCACGCGGTCTCGCTCGGCGGCGTCGACACCCTCATCCAGCACCCGGCCTCGCTGACCCACCGCCCCGTCGAGGGGGAGGCCAAGCCGTGCGGAGGCCTGCTGCGCGTCTCCGTCGGCCTGGAGGACGCCGAGGACCTGCGCGCGGACCTGGCCCAGGCCCTCGCCGAACTCGGCTGACCAGCGCCGTCGTCGTCGCCCCGCCCTCGCCGAACTCGGCTGTCCCGCACCGACGCCGTCGACCGGCCCTTGCTGTACTCGGCTGACCGGACCAGCGCTGTCGCCTGCCCTCGCTGCCGCGAGTCGGTCGCCCCCCGTCGCCGCGAGTCGCCCCGCCGCGGGCGTCGTGGCGCACGGGGGTGGAACGCCACGGGTGTCAACGGGCCCCGGTGACACCCGTGGCGTTCCACTCGTGGGAGTCGACCGGGCGGCACGGTCAGGACTTCGGGCCGACGTGGCGATCGAGGGCGGCGACGGCGTCCCGGCGCGCCACGGAGAGGGAGTCACGGCGGTTCATCCGCCAGGCGATGCCGAGCAGGTCCAGCGCCCACTGGCAGAGGCCCATGATGTCGGCCGACTCGTTGACGAACATGTAGCGGGGGTAGACGTAGCTCCTGCCGCGCGTCGTCACCCGGTTGCTGACGCGGCACCCGTCGGAGTGGAGCAGGCCCCGCAGGAAATCGCCGGGTCGCGCCGTGAGGATCTCCCGCTGCCAGTCGGCGAGGACGATCTGACGGTCGTGCTTCTTGCCGGGACCGTGCTGCGGGAACAGGCACGGCCAGTGCTTGCCGGTGCTCTGGACCGCCACGCAGCCCTGCTTCTGGATCCGCTGGACCTTGTTGGCGAGCACCGCCTTCATCGCGACATCGCAGGCGTCGATGAGATCAGGCCATGCGTCGGCGCAGTAGATGCGCAGGACGGGAACCCGGTCGGTGGTGACCAGGTGGCCGTCCCCCAGATAGAGGCCCAGCAGGTAGGGATAGGCCGTCGGGTCAGTCGGATTGTCGACATCGGGGGAACAGCGGAAGCAGCGGGCGGCGGTGCCGACCATGACCGGCTCGGGTCGGTCCACGCACCAGTGCCAGATGGTGCTGTAGGGCAGGGACAGGTCCCGGGCGACCGACCGGATGTTGCTGCCGCGAGCGCGGAGCGCGCGGGCTCGGGCCCGCATCTCAGGTGGGTGCACCCACGCATCATCGAACAGGTGTATGACAGGTGTGCCGGGAGCGGGATTCGAACCCGCAAGCCCTCTCGGGCAGAAGTGTTTGAGACTTCCGTGTATGCCGTTCCACCATCCCGGCGAGTGCGGCTTACTGTACCCGACTACGCTCGTGCGGGAGCATGGGTGGTAGCCGTGCCGAGAACGATGGTGGGAGTGGCTCGTGGCCGAGATGCAGACGGACGTCGAGCGCAGGCGCGTTCTGATCGCCGAGGACGAGGCGCTGATCCGGCTGGACCTGGCCGAGATGCTCGTCGAGGAGGGCTACGAGGTCGTCGGGGAGGCCGGTGACGGCGAGACCGCCGTCCGGCTCGCCGAGGAGCTCAAGCCGGATCTGGTCATCCTCGACATCAAGATGCCGATCATGGACGGGCTGGCCGCCGCCGAGCGGATCGCGGGCGCCCGGATCGCCCCGGTGATCATCCTGACCGCGTTCAGCCAGCGTGACCTGGTGGAGCGCGCCCGGGCGGCCGGCGCGATGGCGTACCTCGTGAAGCCCTTCCAGAAGAGCGACCTGGTGCCGGCGGTGGAGATCGCGCTGTCGCGTTACTCGGAGATCGCCGCCCTGGAGGCGGAGGTCGCGGGGCTGACCGACCGGCTGGAGATCCGCAAGACGGTCGAGCGCGCCAAGGGCGCGCTGATGACGACGTACGGGATGACCGAGCCGCAGGCGTTCAAGTGGATCCAACGCACGGCGATGGACCACCGGATGACCATGAAGGAGGTCGCCGAGCGGATCCTCGCCGAGACCGCCGGCGGCGAGGTCGCCCAGCCCGCGTCCTGAGGTGCCGCCGGGGCGACGCGACACGCCGGGGAGCGCTCAGGGGGCTCCTCGGGGGACGGGTTGATCGATAACATCTGATCCATGCGGACCCGACGGCTGGTGGCGGTGCTCGGTGTTCTCGCGCTGCTGCCGGCCGGCTGCGACCGGGCCCCGGCGGAGCCCGCGGTCGGGGCCGAGCCGCTGCGCCCGCGGTGGCAGCCGCTGACCCTGCCGGCGCCGCCGGGCGCCCCCGGCCGGCCGCTGCTGCGCGACGCCGTGGCCTGCGCCGGCACGTGGTACGTGGTCGGCGGGCTGGCCGACGCGGCGGGGGAGACCCGGCCGGCGGCCTGGCGCAGCACCGACGGCGTGTCGTGGACGGCGCTGCCGGTCTCGCCGTCGAGCCACTACGGCCGCCAGCACGTGCTCTACGCGGCCGGGTGCCGCGACGGCCGGCTGGCGGCGCTCGGGGCGAAGAACGGCGGCGCGCACGGCAACCCGCGCACGGGCACCTGGTCGCAGTCGCCGGGCGGGCAGCTCCGGGAGGCGCCGGCGCCCTTCGAGCTGTACGCGGGCCCGCGCGCGGTGAGCGTGGCGCGGCTGGCGGCGGGCCCGGCCGGGTGGCTGATCGCGGGGGCGCGGGTCGACGGGGCGGCGGTCTGGACGTCGTCGGACGGCGAGCGCTTCGCGATCCGGGAGGGCGTCGCGGAACTCGCCGGTGACGGGCGGGGCCGGACGGTCGCGTACGACGCGGTGGCCGTGCCGTCGGGTTGGTGGGTGGTGGGCGCGGTGCTGCCGCCCGGCACGACGGCGCTGACGCCCCTGGCCTGGAGCTCGGCCGACGGGCGGGCCTGGCGGCGGATGGCGCTGCCGGTGCCGGACGGGCGGGGTCAGGCGCAGCGGGTGGCCTCGGTCGACGGTGCGGTGGTGGCCGTCGGCCCGGTGCGTGACGGGTTCGCGACCTGGCGGCTGGTGGGCGACGAGTGGCGGCGGGCCGGCGGGTTCGGCGCGCCCGGCCCGGGGGTGTCCACGGTCGACGCCCTGGTGCCGGCCGGGCGGGAGCTGGTCGCGGTGACGGGGGACGGCGGTGGTCACGGACTGTGGCTTTCCGCCGATGCGGGGGATTCGTGGCGACTGATGGACATGCCGGCCCCTGTGTCGGATGGTGGGAACACGGCCGTGGCGGTCGCGTCGCAGGGTGATCGACTGGTGTTGGTGTCTGACGACGGGGAGGCGTCCCGCGCCTGGTCAGTCGGGTTACCGGCCATCGATCGGTAAAGGGTGGACGAAGATCGACCCGTTACCGATGAAACGAAGGCGAAGGCCTTTCGCCGCCGACGGTTCTTACAGCGATCGTTTCGAACCCGCCACGCCGTGTAACGGTTCGGTCAACCCGCTCCCCTGGGGCTTTCGTCACAGCTCAAAGGTGGGATAGCGTCCGGCCCCAGACCGGCGACGACGGTCTGGTTCGTCCGCCCCCGCAAGGGCCAATCGGCAGCGGGTGGTTCGGACCATTGGATGGAGGAGGGTTCGGGCCTTGAGGCAGAAGCTCGCGCGCGTTATCGGTGGGGTCGCCATGCTGGCGCTCGTCGCCGGCGGCACGGCATGCTCCAGTAGCGACGACGCGGCGTCCGGTGGCGACGCCTGCGGCAACAAGATCGCGTTCTTCGGCGCGCTGACCGGCCCGTCGGCGGCGCTCGGCATCAACGAGAACAACGGCGTCAAGCTGGCGGTCGACAAGTACAACAAGGAGAACGCCGACTGCAAGGTCGAGCTGGTTCCCCTGGACTCGCAGGGCAGCCCGGACCAGGCCCCGCAGCTGGCCCAGAAGGCCATCGACGACACCAAGATCCTCGGCATCGTCGGCCCGGCCTACTCGGGTGAGTCGGAGGCCGCCGGTCCGCTCTTCAACGAGGCCGGTCTGGTGACCATCACTCCGTCGGCCACCAACCCGACGCTCGCGAAGCAGAACTGGAAGACGTTCTTCCGCGCGGTCGGCAACGACCTGAGCCAGGGCCCGGGTGCCGGCAACTACATCAAGAACGTGCTGAAGGCCGACAAGGTCTACGTCATCGACGACCAGTCCGCGTACGGCGCCGGCCTGGCCGACGAGGTCAAGAAGCTGCTCGGCCCCGCGGTCGTCGGCTCGGACAAGGTCCAGGGCGACGGCAAGCAGGTCGAGTTCTCGGCCGTGGTCACCAAGGTCAAGGCCGCCAACGTCAAGGCGGTCTTCTACGGCGGCTACTACCAGGAGGCCGGCCTGATCCGCAAGCAGCTCACCGCTGCCGGGGTCACCGCTCCGATGATCGCCGGTGACGGCGTGAACGACGCTGCGTACATCACCTCCGCGGGTGCGGCGGCGGCCGAGGGCACCATCCTCACCTGCCCGTGCCAGCCGGCCGCCGAGGCGCGCGGCACCTTCATCGAGGAGTACAAGGCGCTCAACGGCACCGACCCGGGCACCTACAGCGACACGGCCTACGACGCGGCGAACATCCTGCTGGCCGGCATCAAGGCGGGCAAGACCACCCGTGAGGGCCTGCTGGAGTTCGTGAAGGGCTACAGCGGCGAGGGCGTCGCGGCGAGCTACAAGTTCGTCGAGGGCGGCGAGCTCGACCCGGCGCAGGTCAAGGTCTGGGCCTTCAAGGTCAAGGACGGCAAGGTCGTTCCGGACCAGGAGATCCCCAAGTCCTGACGTCGGTCGCTGCAACGGCGATTGAGTGGTGATCGCGGGCGGGGGGGGGGGGGGGGGGGCCCCCGCGCGCCCCCGATTTTATCGACCGCCCGCTGGGGGTTGGCGAATTTTTAATATCTCCCCCCAGGTTACAAAATTTGGGCGAAAAACCCACCAC